>CAVAIX010000065.1:0-10872 GCA_963588695.1 Bacteroidaceae bacterium
CTCCAGGATGGATGGCTGGTGCCAAGAATGTGATGCGCGTGTATCTGGACATTAAGCATCCCTTTGAGATTGATGACCATATCTCGTATATGTATAGCGAGTTTAAGGAGAAACTCGACACTCCTGCTTTGCGTGGTATGACCATCATGTCAGCTAACGACAAGTATCTGACCGTAGGGGAGTATATCGACCATATTAAAGCTGTGGATACGCTTATGGCCGAGAATCCCGAGCTTGTTAAGGAAATGATGGCAAAAGATGAAGACTTGGAGTTTATCCACCCGGAGGAGCGCACACGTGTGTGGCGTGAACACGAGATAATCCATCGAACAGGTTTTCCGCTCTCTTTGAGTTGGCAGTCTGTTATAACTGACCAAATAGGCAGTGAGGTATTCTCCTCGGCGTTGAAGGAGGATGGCTATGATGGTGTCATCGTTGACCGTGGTGAAGGCTCTAAGGAGTTTGTCGCCTTTAACGCAGGACAGATAAAATCCGCAACCGACAATATCGGATTGTTCAACCGGAACAACCCCGACATCCGCTATCATTTTATCGGAGAGCGCGGTGCTCAGAACCTCGACATAGCCGACGGAGGAGGTATGCGTATATTCTCTCTCCGTCATGCCGAGAAGCTGTCTACGGTAGGGCGTACGGCGGAATCTATCAAGACCGATACCGGTTGGGAGTTCGGCGAAGATGGCAAGTGGCGTTTTGAGATACCCACCACGGTTCTCCTTGATGAAAAAGTGTTGAATAACCAAGGGAAAGACGAAGTCGTCGTACCTCTTGACCGTTTGGTTTCGCGCGACAGTGCGTTACTTAAAGCCTATCCGGAGTTGTCCACATACCAAGTACGTTTTAGCAATAATGCTACTGGCGTTGCATCTGACAGTCTTGGTGAGGAAAGACAAAACGCTATTATGATTTCGTCATCTCTCACTCTTGAGCAACAATCTGCTGCCCTTCAGAATGGGTTGCAGAATACTGTCAACGTGATTGAGGGCTTTGCCCTTGACAGCATGGCGCAACAGGCCGTTTCTGTGCCAGAAACATCCCAAGAAACAATGCCTTATGCTCCTGTTCCGCCCTTATCTCCACGCGTGGATATTGCCACCGATGAGACTTTCCTGTCTACCCATACGGCAGATCAGATGACAAGCTTGGTGTACCAGACTGGTGAAAGTTATGACGACTATCTTCGCCGCAACAAGTTGCTTTGGGCTGATCCTGATTGCGTTTACTATTACCATCAGAAATATGCAGACAGTTGGAATCTCATAGATGGCCTTCTTGGTTCTGGCATTACGGCAGACAATGCAGAGAATGTAGCAGCGAGTGCCTGTGCCCTTGCCGATTCTCGTAACGAAGCCTTATCGTTCGTTCAGTTGCTTAACCACAAAGACCCTGCGGCTATATTGTCGTTTATCGATGCTGTGCGTCAGCATTACGATAGTCAAGAAGCCCAATCGGCGAAACATTTCCGTCCTGCCGTTGTGCAGGGTTTGGAGCAGTACGATGTGGCGGAAGTCGAGGAGATGGTCAAAGACCATGTTGTTGGCCTCTTATCCGACTATTTTATGGAAGAGGAATCGGATATTTATGTCAAGGAGGTCACCATTATTGGCAGTCGCAGCCGTGGCGAGGCGCGTCCTGACAGCGATTTAGATATTCTGTTGGAGTACGACTCCTCCGATATGCGTGAGGATGCCCTTTTCAATATTCTTAATGCCGAACCGTTGAAAATTGATGGTATCACGGTTGACATCAACCCCATCAACCCTCATTATTCAATGGACACCGCCCACTGGCTCGCCAGAGATGCCCGTTGGCGTGAAGACGATAATAGAAACAATATCAAAGAACAAAAAGATATGACAGCATTAGACCGTTTACAAACCCTTTTGACCGATATTCTTCCAGAGAACGGACGCATTGAACTGCCCCGTTCCATCGGTCTTGACCAGCCTATGGCTACTGATAGTATTGACATGGATGTCAAGTATATTCTCCGTAGTGATGACGGCTTCCGCGTCAGCGATGGAGAACATTCTCTGCCCGTTTCCCGTATTCTCGACCATCAGGTAGATGATTTTGTCAAGTTGGTAGAAGAATATTTAGACGAGCATCGGAAATCTGGCCACCGGGCTTTCCTCTCCGAGGATGGCGAGACAGCGACCGTTGCTTTTACAGGCAACACCATGAAAAAATACACGCATATTCATGGGGGAACACATGAAGATCCTGCGCTTATATTCAGCAATACAGGGGTGGACGTTTTCTTTTATGATAACAGAACCACGTTTATTGAGATTGTCGACAACGAAGTGGGCATTGACGCTTACGAAGGCCGCGATGGCATCTTCTTTGTCCGCAGCGAAGAGTACGACTTGGCCTATCAGCAACTGGAGGAACATGACCAAGCCGTTGGTAATGTTGAGCAGCCAAAGGAATACAAGGATGCAAAGGTTGCCGACTCCGCCTTCATAGACTACACCCAGTACGTCATCCCACCAGGTGTTACGGTCACCAAAGCCCGTTGGCAGCGTGTACCACCAGCCGCTGGCGAGCAGTATGCCACGTATCATATCATGGCAGACATCAATGGCCAGCACCACGACCGTGTGATGTATGGCAAAGACATCAAGGCCTTCTTTGAGAAGGACGAAAATGGGAAGCGGACGGGGCGTGTCACTTTAGACCAGCTTGTTGCTAAATATTTTGGCAAGCAGTTTGCCTCCAGTATGAGCATTGGCAGTGTTCAGGAAGCCGAGCACGTGCTTGCAGAGCAGACCTCCGCTAAGGAGCAGGTCGCCATCGAGAAAGCCGAAGACGAGCGCCGTCAACAAGAAAAGGAAGAGGAATCTCGCCAGAAGGAAGCTGCAAAGAAAGCCTCCGCCGAGAAAGCACGTAAGGACAAGGAGAAGAAGGAACGTGTTCCCACTTCCGTCCTCCAGTCTGGTTTGTTGCTTGGTGCACTGCTTTCTGCTAAAGACCACGATGGAGTCTGGCTCAACGCCTCTGGCAAGGTAGCTCCCTCCTTATCTGGAAAGAGCGATATGGTCACTCCTTTCAACGCTCTTATGATGTCGTTGTATTCCGATGCCCATGGCTACAAGACCAATGACTATACCACGTTTGCCTCTGCCAAAGGTAGTGGTTATTCCGTGAAATCTGGAGAGAATGGCCTTCCGTTCTTCTGGTACAGTTGGGACAAGTATGTCAATCGTTTCAACTCCAACGATGTTATCACCAAGGAATCTTACGATGCCCTTGCACCCGAGGAACAAGAGTTGTATAAGGCTTGTAGCAAGAAAGAAGAACGTATCATTTTCAACATAGACCAGACCACTATGGCGGAAGCCCAGCCTGCCGCCTACCAGTCTGCCCTTGATAATCAGGACAAAGACTCCGTATATCGTGCCATCGAGGCGCAGCGGCAATCCACTCCTAACATTAAGTCCCAGTATGATCAGTTAAAGTTGAAACATCCGGATGCCGTATTGCTATTCCGTGATTCCAGTGTCTACACCATCTTCGGTGAAGATGCAGAACGGTGTAGTGGTATTTTTGAATTGGATTTAGAACATCGTGACTTTGGCGGTGAAGCCGTATCTTCCGTATCATTCCCATTGTCCACCTTGGATGCCTGCTTGCCGAAGATGATTCAATCTGGTATGCGTGTCGCTGTCTGCGACCAGCTTACCGACCCTGTCCCGGGTCAATGTCGTGCTGTCGCCGATTCCATCTACAAGAAAGCAGAAGCCTTGGAGGATGCGCTGTTGAAATTAGACGGTGGCAAGGAGACCGTTATGCGTCAGTGTTTCTCTCCGTCCTCTTACAGCAGTAAAGACGATACCTTACTTTTCGACGATTCGCGTCGTTCCAGTATTGGCAGCGAAATCGACACTGCGCTTCGCCGTGTCAACGCCAGTTTTTGCGCCGCTGCGGCCTATACAGGTGCAGAGCATCGTTTGAATCGTATTGGTCGCGACACCATGTTGTCCCGTGATGTCCAGCATTATGATCGTCTGATGTCCGAGCTGGCCGCAGGTTTTATGATGTCCCGTGAGGGTCTTCCTGCCGTTATGGACAAGGAGAGTCTTTCCCTTGTGCCCTATTGGGAACGCGAGTTAAAGGAGAACCCGAAGCTGCTATCCCAACTTGAACGTGACGTAAACAACGCCGTCGGAGTACTTGACCGTATCAAGTCTGGAGAGACCGTTGATTACCGTGCCGTCCGTGGCGACAAACCTTTTGAGACGATGAATCCAAAACATTACACCATCTCCAGCAGACTGGCAACGATACCCGACGCATCCCTTGGAAAGGTTGTTGTTGTGAAGGATGAGCGCAACAAGTCTGCGGCTGTTCTCCTACCACAAGGAGCATCTATGGTAGCCCACAACGAGTTGCCCGAGATGAAGAAGAACCATTATGTCATTGCCCTGCACAAGGAGGGTTTTGATGACATAAAGTTCTACAATGCCGGTGGTGCTCTTGGGTTGAACCAGCCCAACGAGTTTTATGCCGACAAGACGGTTGAGGTGTCTCGGTTGAAGGACTACCGTCTTCATGTCACCGAGACCATAGATTTCTCCGAAGAGCTTGCCCATTCCGGGAAAGTCGACATCGACCGTGTGCAACTTACTTTTGACAATGAAGGGCGTAGTCTATTATATGTAAAACCCACAGATGAAGCCTCTTTCACTGTTTATCCAGAGCGTTCTGATGTGCAGCTCCTGCTCCGTTCCTTGCGTACGCAGGACTTTGCTGCCGTGCAGGAAGAAATCGGTCAGAAATATCACTCCCTCGTCCAGCGTCATCCGGACATTAAGGCCAATGTCCTTGTGCCCGAGGTTGAAGACCTCGACCTTAGCCGAATCTCCAAGGTCAGCATTGCCAAAGACCGTTATCGTGAGAACACCACCATCATCTTCGCCACCATAGACGGCGAGCGTCAGAAACCTTTGGCATTAAGCAAGCTCCAGACCCAGCACTTCTGGCTTGTCGATGACAAAGAGACGTATAAGACCGCCCTTGCTGCTCAGTTGTGGCAAGAAAAACTCCAGACACACCAAGGTCAGTCGGAGGATGGCCAGCGTCCGTTTCTTGACGCAGGTGAAGGCTCAAGTATTGATAGTTCTCCGTCATCTGCCGAAGGTTCGGATGAAGACCAGAAAGAAAGACAAGAAGAAAAACAAGAAAGGAAAGGTGGCATTCATGTGTAGTGCCCCTTCATCCAATCACTCTAACGTTCCAGACTTGGTACGTATTACAAAGAATAAAAAGTACAACAAAAAGTAATATTTGGATTTTATGAAAGAGAATAAGAACAATGAAAGACTGTCTGCCAAAGAGCAGCAGGTTGTAGCGTTGACAGACTCGGAAAAAGACTTCTTTAATGAAGACAAAGAGAAGTATGCAGAGCAACTATCAACTTTAGAGAGTCAGATTGTACAGTTGGTAGGCAAGGGAAAGGATTTCAAGTTTTCCGAGCCTGCGGTTATCAACGTAGACGACTTCGTCGCCAAGGATGTCCTTGAGGGTGTTTCCGTCAAGGATGACGGCACTATCGAGTTGCAGGGTTGTCGTATTGATGAAGCTGGTGCCCGTGCCAGTTTTACATTAGAAGGTCGTGACGAATATGCGTTGTCTGACCTTGACAAGGTCTTGGATGCTGTCAAGTGGGATTTGCCAGAGCGAAACAAGAAACATGCCAGTTTGGATGATGTGTTACACTGTGCAGAACAGTGTGGCTTGTCGTATCTGCCAGTGGGATTGAAGGGTGATATACACGTCAACAATTTCGATAATGGTTCCGGTTGTGTTGATTTTGATTTGTCTTATGCCACCATTGGTGACAACGATGTGGTAGTTCATGAGAGTTTGTCTGATGTCTTTGATTACGGCACGAAAAGTCATCCCCTTTCTGAACTCCCGGATGATGTTCAGAAGAAGGTTCTCGACAGGCTCTTTGACAACTTTCAAGCCGAGGACGATCCGATGGTGGTTGTTTATGACGTAGATGAGGTGCCTTCTTATGCTTTGAATGCCATTATTAATGGAGACTTCAGTGGTATTGAAAATCCAGAAGACGAGAAGGACATTCGTGACTTCATAAATGTAAGAGCAGGTTGGATTTTTGATGTACAGCCCAATTCCAATGGATTCTCAAAAACTCCTGCTTTCGGGGAACCCACGGTCTGTGAGACCGTTTTCTGTGTCAAGCCAAACACTCCCAAGGAGTTAAAAGAAGCTTTTTGTGCCCGTTTAGAGAAGGATGCGAAGCGTGTCATCTATGACCGTATCACCAATCCCCGTCAGCGTGCCTTCACATCCGGTCAGATATTTGCGTTGAACCGTTATCACCAGATTGTTACTCCCGATACTCCTGCAAAGGAAGTGTTCTCTCGTCTGTTGCATGAGGTATCACAGACCCAGGCTGTCTCCAAAGTGCCTGAGAAATGGCTCTCTGACACTGCCAAGGAACTTGATGACCTTGCTGAAGGCAAAGTCCGCGATGAATCCCAGCAGTTAAAGCGTTAATCGATTATTCACTAAAAGTAATTATCCTATGGCAAACTCCCAAAGAGCCGCCTTTTACGAGAAATATGCGCCTCTCGCTATGGAGCAGCAGCAGAAATACGGTATTCCTGCATCCATCACCTTGGCGCAGATGGCCATTGAGTCTGGCGGAGGCACATCCCGTTTGGCCGTGAACGGCAATAACTATTTCGGCATCAAATGCACTAAAGACTGGCTTGCTGCAGGCAAGCCTTATAGTCTGCATAATGACGATAAACCCAACGAGAAATTCTGCAACTACGCCTCTGTAGAAGAGAGTATAGAACATCACTCTCGTTTTCTGATGGGCAAGCGTTATGCCCGTTGCCGTCAGTGTGGTCCAGTAGACTACCGAGGCTGGGCGACAGGTCTTCAGTCTGCAGGTTATGCCACAGACGGCCGCTATGCCAGCACGCTCGTGAAGGAAATAGAGGCATACAATCTCCAGCGTTATGACCAGCAGGCCGGTCAGTCCAATCAGTCTGCTCCGTCCTTAACACCCGAGCAACGCAAAAATGCCGAGCGTGGCAGTGAGTTGTCCACGGCAGCTGGCAGTAACGACCCGAAAGACCTTCTTTCCTATATGATGTCCCAGCGGTCACAGGACGGTGCAGAACAGAGTGGTGATCTTTTTTCCTCCCTTATTTCCACCCTTTTCATGGCTGCCATTGGTATGGCCATGCAGTTGGACAACTTTGGCAGTGACGACACCCGTTCTGCCGAGGTCTCTCAGCCTCGTGTGGAGAGTGAGCAGGAGCGTTCGTCGACCCTTCTCCGTCGTGAGCGTGAGAGTGTTGATGCCAGCAAAGCCCGTGAGATGGCCTCGATGAATTTCTCCGCAGAATATCCAGAGGCCCCGTCCCAAAGTCAAGGGCAGCGTCTCGCATAATTTCGGTTTATAATAATCAAACAATAATATTTCACAAACCATTAAAATTTCGTATTATGATTAAATGCAATTTGAATGTCTGTGCGGTCATCAGCCGTCCCGCCAGTGTAAAGCAAAGCAATGACGGCGTGACTTTTTTGTCTTTTAATGTCAAGCTCCCCATTGTGGGACGTGATGGTACGTCGAAGGATTTAGAGATGAGTGTTACCGTAGATGGTGGGAAAGGCGATGCTTCGGTATATGCCGCAGGCCGCCGTGTCAATCTTACGGGCGTATTGACACTCCGCAAGAGAGCCGGTATTGTATATTACAATTTCCGTGCGTCCGAAGCGTCCATTGCCAACAGCAAGGAAGCCGACCGCATTGAGGGTACGATGGAGTTCAAAGGAAAAATCGGTAAGAAAGGCGTTGATGTCAAGACCGACCAGAAGGGTAAGACCTACAAAGCCTTCAGTGCCTTTTCCACCGACAAGGATGGTGACAAGGCCGAGTTTACTTGGATTCGTTTCCTTTATTTCAATCCGAAGGCCGATGAGGAGTTTCTCGCTGCGAACACATACGTAGCCGTCAAGGGTACGCTACAACCCGGTGTCTACAAGGATGAGATTTCCCTTGACTGCAGGGTCAGTGAGGTTTCCCCATGGATATTACAAAACAACCATTAAGATGTCACGATATGCCATACAAGAAAAGTTATAAATCTCGCCAAGACACTGGCCAGATTTCGCAGAAAGAGCATGAAGATGCCGTATTTGACCGTTATGCAGACCTTATCATAGGTCAGTTAGAAAAAGGTGTCAAGACGGCGTGGACGAAGCCGTGGTTCTCCGCATCACAAATGCCGAAGAACATCTACGGTCGTGAGTACAATGGTTCCAATGCCTTGCTACTTATGTTTCTCTGTGAGGAGAAGGATTATAAATTACCTGTTTTTGTCACGCACGAGAACCTTTCTTCTTTGAATTTTGTCAAAGGTTCGGACAAGACCCGTTCCGCCGTTGTCGATGAGAACGGTGAGAAACGTGATTTTGTTCATGTGTTAAAGGGTGAACGGAGTTTTCCGGTTTATCTTTACCATGTTGATTTTGTACACAGAGAGACAAAAGAACGTATCAGTTCGTCAGAGTTTTCCAAACTCTCCGCCGATGAGCAGTTGCACTACGACAAACGTTTCTGCCGTCGTTTCTACAATGTCTTCAATGTATCCCAGACGAATCTGCAATCTGCCCGTCCAGAGATTTGGGCGAAGCTGGAGCATGAGTGTGGGCAGTCCCATCCCGAATCTCTTTCCGAAGGTTTCTGTTTTGAACCCATGGACAAGATGATCCGTGACCAGCAATGGATATGCCCCATCATACCAGAAAAGGGCGATATGGCCTATTTCTCTTTGACTACGAATGAAGTTCATGTACCTGAGAAGGCGCAATTCAAGTCTGGCGAGTCGTTTTATTCAACACTTTTCCACGAGATGGGTCACAGCACGGGCCACGAGAGCCAGCTGAATCGTATTAAGTCATCATCTTTTGGTTCTCCAGAATATGCCCGTGAAGAGTTAGTTGCTGAGTTGACCGCAGCCATCACCTCATGTCGTTGTGGCATTAAGAAGACCCTAAAGACTGATTCTATTCCCTATGTCAACTCTTGGTTGACTACATTAAAAGAAGATCCGTCTTTCATTCGCACCGTCCTTCAAGATGTGAAGAAAGCATCTGAGATGCTCTCGCAACACATTAAGAAGATGGAGCAACAGATCGAGACGGAGAAGATGCGTGGGGTAGAGCAAGAGTCTCAAGAAAAGGCCGATGACAAACTCGACATTCGTTCCAGCGACGAGGCTGGAGTAGAGGTCGACGAAGATGGAAACCTTCAAGTGAGCGACGGAGAGTCCCTTGATCCCGACAAGAAGCAAGGTTCTCCCGAGGAAGAGGAGCGTCGCCGTGGCGGTTTTCACCGCTGATGTGCAAAAAAAATCACCCTATCTGTCGCAGACGGGGTGACAACATAAGTATGAATAAAGAAGTATCTTTCGTTAATTGTTCTCTAACAAGTAGGAATTAGTTTCCATGGCCATTGCATTATCTTCCACTTCCAGTAAGTAGTCGAAGAAAAGTTGTGCCGATTTTTCGTCTTCTTGTAGATTTTTGTTTTTACAGAAATCCTTGTATTCGTCAATACGTTCCTGCGAGTGGTGGTAGATAGCCTCCAGCCACGTTATTTGCTCCTTATAGAGGAGTTCGCTCAACACCTCCGGGTTGTAAAATCCTTCCAATTTCATAGCGTTTACATTTATTTATATCAAATACTCTGACCGTGGTCATGAAACCATGCAGCTTTCAGCCAGTCGTCATTTTTCCGGCTTTTGCGAGCCTTTTTCTTACTCTTATTCTTGTCTTTGTGCTCTGATCTGTCAGCCAACACCAACATGAGTAACCAGCCTAAAATAAACAGTTCCATGGTATTCGTTGTTATATGTTTATTATTCCTTTATTTTATAAATATTCCCGAAGGTTTAGAGTGACTATTTCACTTCAAATGTCGACATATGGATGTAGTCCGGTGTAATGAAAGCATATTGTCCTGGTTCTGTTATTTCTACACTTATCTCATAAGAGTGTTGACCCAGTTTTTTTGCTTCATAGACGACATTTGATTCAAGTGTTTTCATATCAGAACCACCCAACATAGAGAACTCAGCCCATTTCCACTGTCTTCGATTTTTCTTTACCTCCAGTTTGATTATTCCCAAAATCCTCTTTGGATCCTCATCGTTTCTTTCGCCCCGTGCCACAAACACCAGTCGTCCACCTTTCAACTTTGTTTTGGATTCTGTTCCCGCTACGGAAACATACGTCTTACTTTTATCTAACAAAGAAGACCCCGGAATAGGAAGATAACCGACCAAAGAGCTTTTACCCTTAAAGGTGGCTTTTTCCATCTCCAGCAGCGTAGTTGTGCTGTCAGCGTTCAACACTGCGATTTGACCGATATACTCCGGTTCTAACTTGTTTTCTTGTGCATAACCACAAACTGCCGTCATCACAGCGACGATAGTCATCATCAGTTTTTTCATAATCATTTGTTTTTTAGTGTTGTTAATTTAATTAATATCTTTATCTGGGTACAAAGGTACGAAATATTTTTCAATAATGCAAGTTTTTCAATAATTATTTTTGTATTTAATGTAATATTTATATATTTGTTCAAGCATGAACGATTTTGAAACGGGAAAAACACTTCAAAAATGGGAGATAGAGAGACGTGTGAAAATGGATTAAGTGTGTGCTATTTTGCAATAAATAAGGTGTTTTTATATTGTAGAATGCAACTCGCAATACAACCTTAAATGCAACTTATCAAATAGTTAGAGAAATATTTTTTTATTCACGATAATATATATATATTTGCAGACGAAAATAAAT
>CAVAIX010000066.1:0-10839 GCA_963588695.1 Bacteroidaceae bacterium
AGAAACATATGCGCCAACTTGCCACGCCGTAAGCAAAGTGTCTTCATTGACCACTTGTGACGCATGGCTTCGGTGCTGCGCAATAATGTCCACCACCTCTGCAAACTGCCTTTCTTGTTGTGATACACCCAATTCTGTTTTATTGTTCATCATCCCCTTCTGTTTCTTTTAGGTCGTTGAATATGAATCTGCTGATGCGCAGTGCTATTTTTTCATTAGCCTTTTCTATATCGGCCTTTCCCCATTTATCAGATGGATAAGATGACAGAGCAGAAGCTATGCCAAAGCAACTTCCTACATAGCCTTTTTTATCTTGTACGAGCGTTCCCTTCTTGGTTTTGAACCAATCCATTCCGATATGCTTGTTGATGTCTTCTTCCAAGAGAATTTTGTTTCCGAGAAGGTTGACCATATCGTCAAATTCTTCTTTGGTCATTCCTGCATCAACACGAATGGTATCTATATTATGTCCACTTGCTGGCATGATATGTTCGACATTCACTTTGTCTGACATAAAATCAAACGGCAAGCCTTGCTCTTTCGCATAGATATACTCATTGAGATAAACCAAGATATTCTTGTCGTACTCTTTTAGGTCGTCAATGACTTCATCTTTTTCCCAATTGGCATTAATATGCTTATCGAAGTCCGCTTTGATAGCTTCAATAGGATATTTTGAATCTACCAATTTGAAGTTCTCATTGAACAAGAAGGTCTTGAAATACCGTGAAGAGAAACCGAATTCCCCAACTTCAAGAAGTGCAAACAATCGAAGCAGACATTCCATGATTGGAGTAATGCTTTCCTCGGAAATCCTGTCTTCTGGTACTCGGAACAGATAAGATATGAGGAATAGTTTGAAATTCTCATTGAATTTCAACAATAGTTTTGTAATCGGATAGTCCTGTATCTTGTTCCAAATCAGCAGTATCTGGTTGAACTTGTTGCATATGTCAACAGGATTGTCCAAGAGTGATGGCTGCAACACCGTGTAGTACTTTCTTACACCAGGAGTGGTCAATTGTCCTTCCTCATATTCGTGTTTTTGGGCACGATTTATGTACATAAACTGTTGGAGCACGCTGTCTATGTTGACCACTTTTCGTTGTGACAACTCATCCGCCAGTCGTATTATTGGCTCCCAAATGCTCTTGAAGTCAACATCTTCAGGTGCTTTTGAGAACAACTGGGCGGATATGATGTCTGCATCAGACAACGGCATGCCTGTTGAGTTCAACGAATTGAACATAGTTATGGCTTGTTCTATCTGCCAACTCTTTATCTCAATGATTTGGCATTTGTTCAGGAAGCCATTTGCCAATACGTCCAAGTTTGACTCTTGATAGGCATGAAGTTTCTCATAGAATGACTTGAAATTGCGGAAGAAATTCGTGTACTTGTTATCTTTTTGCTTTCGAGGGAATTTGTAAACCGCTTTCTCTGCATCGGCAAAGGTTCGAGCTTCTATAATACTTTTCAGCTCATCCTTATATAGCTCGTTGATGGAAACATTCTCTAATATCTTCACGTTCTTGGCTTTATTCCAGTCTTTGTCGATTTCGATTTGCTTCCTTACGTCTGCACGGTATAGTATCTCAAAGATGGAGTCCAAGCTCTGCTGCAAACTTCTTTTGAGACCTGCTGCTTCGTCCGTATCTGCCATAGAACACAAAACCTCTGTTATGCGCAAGTGCATAGCTTTCAGGAGCAACAAGAACGTTGTGGTTCTCTGTTGCCCATCTATCAAGTTCAAATAGCCTTCTTTGGAACAGTCAATAATTATAGTTCCAAAGAAATATGGGTCTTCTGCATCTTGAGCTATATAAGCTTCTACATCTTGCCAAAGTTTGTCACAATTAGTCGTGTTCCATGAATACGCTCTTTGGTATTCTGGGATGCGAAAAAGATCTGTTTTCTTAAGATAAACTCCAATGGTTTGAAGTTTGGGTTCTATTTCTTTTGCCATGTCTATTATTCATTTATATTGGACAACAATTTCTCCAACTCACTCACTGCCTTGCTGATGCTTTGGCTCTGCTCTTTGATGTTCTCCATCAACTGGCTGAGGGGCAAGTCTTCGGCGTCATGTACTTTTGATTTCAAATAACATGTTGGGCTTCTTGCGGTTACCAGTTTGGCGGCAAGACAATGTTCTCTGCCTCATGTGCTGCCTCAAACAATGGGGCAATCTCTTCGTCGGTGAAACCAGCGATGCCGCAACCGATGCGAGTCACAAGGAAGGTGAGTTCGGGATGCTCCTTGGCAAACGTGATAAATTCATCCACGTAGGGCTTGATGGTCTCTACGCCACCCTGCATCGTCGGGATTCCGTAGCTCTGGCCTTGCAGCCCCACTCCTTGTCCCATGATGGCTCCAAACTTGCGGTAGGCGATATAGGCGGCTCCGCCGCCATGCATACCTTCGAGGTTACTGCCAAAGACGAAAATCTCGTTCGGCTGGAGTTCCGTGATAAACTCCGGTGTTGTTCTCTTCTGATCCATATACATTTCTTTTGCGATGTCTGTTCCGTTTTAAGCTATTCCAAGTCGGCAATGAACATATCGATGGCCTGTCGCGTAACGTGTTGCATCACCACGATGTGCGACACCTTCTGTCCGAAGGCTTCGCCGCAGGCAAGATTGTATTTTCTCACAACTTTGTCGGAGGGACGTCGAAAGAGCACGGTGTTGCTGTACCGATTCTGCCAGCACGGCCAGTGCTTGCGCTCCAGCTGTGTCTTTAGATACTGGGTGTTCTCCTTGATTTGCGCGGCCTGACGGCTCCAACCTTCGTCGCCAATGGTCTGTATTAGCCACCAAAACTTGAGGGGTTCCACGCCCGAGCGCGAGCAATTGATCATGCGCATATTGGCGTTGAGATAGGTCACGTCGAAGGTGGTCTGATTGTCGTATATTTCGCGCGAGGTGATGAACAGCCCACACGGACTGTCGATGCCGAAGAACTTGTGGCCGCTGATGCTGATGGACTCATAGGCCATCACCTTGCAGTTGACCATATCGCGGTCGGCAGTGAAGGGGAGATAGCCGCCGAAAAGGGCTGCGTCCACATGGCGATAGACGGCCATGTCGCTATGTCTGGCCAACACGGCGTTCAGCGCCTTCTGGTCGTCGATGGCTCCTTTGAGCGTCGACCCCATCGCGTAGATGATGAGGCAGGGGCGTGAAGTGTCGAGCGACTGTTCCAGCGAGTCGGGAATCATGCGCCCCATCTCATCGCTTTTCACGAGCTTCACATCCAGGTGTTGTAGGTCGCAGAGGCGATAGTTGCTGTAGTGGGCTTCATCGGACACGTAGACGATGGGCATCTTGCCCGTTTGCTTCTTCAGGTAGTTCACACCGAAGTAGATGCCGTGGTTGTTGCCGTCGGTACCGCTCATAGTGACCAGTCCCCACAGATTGCTGCGGTCGAAGCCGTATTTCGGTCCGAAGTATTCGATGACCTCGCGCTCAAAGTCGAGCGATGACAATGTGTGATCACCCGCAGAAAACGGGTCTCCAGCATTGTTGATAATCATCTCTTCCAGGTGGTTGCCATTGTACCATTTGTAGAACTCCTGCAACTTGATGTCGTTGTTGCCAGGATAGCCCAGCGACATTTTGTTCCGGCTGATGCAGTCGATGCCCCACTTGTCGAGCTTCTCAAATCCCGACGTCACTGCCGTTGTTTGGGCGTAAGACATCGTGTGGCCTGCCAGTGTCAGCGCGAGTGTCGTCAATAATGCTTTTGTTTTCATTCCTTTTAGTTTGTTAGGTGGGTTCTCCCATAGGTTTTGTGCAAAGGTAGTGCAAACCGAGGGAAATACAAAGAAAAATGCGTTTTCTTTT
The DNA here is from genome assembly GCA_963588695.1 of Bacteroidaceae bacterium. Classification (GTDB taxonomy): domain Bacteria; phylum Bacteroidota; class Bacteroidia; order Bacteroidales; family Bacteroidaceae; genus Prevotella. The sequence continues at coordinate 3,846 of CAVAIX010000066.1, forward strand.
TGTATTTCCCTCGGTTATCCGTACCTCTGACGCTGCGCGTCGAAGGTAGGCTGCACCTCAAAAATAAAAGAAAAACGGGGTTTTTCTTTGTATTTCCCTCGGTTTGCACTACCTTTGCAAGGTAAAAGGAAGAAAAATGTCATCAATAGAAATCAAACGTGTAGACAGCCGGAAACTGCTGGAAGACTTCATTCAATTCCATTACGACCTGTATAGAGGCAACAAATACGATGCCCCCAACCTGTACAGCGACGAGAAACACACACACAACAAACAGAAAAATGCGGCCTTTGAGTTTTGCGAGGCAGAATATTTCTTGGCCTATAAGGACGGGAAGATTGCTGGACGCGTGGCTGCCATCATCAACAAACGAGCCAACGAGCGTTGGCAGCGGAAGAGCGTACGCTTCGGATGGATTGATTTCATCGACGACATCGAGGTGTCGAAAGCCTTGTTTGATGCTGTGGCGCAATGGGGACGTTTAAAGGGCATGAACGAGATGGTGGGTCCACTCGGCTATTCGGACATGGATCCAGAAGGGATGCTCATCGAAGGTTTTGACCAACTGGGCACCATGGCTACCATCTATAACTATCCCTATTATCCCGAGCACATGGAACAGATGGGTGGTTGGGAGAAAGACAACGACTACGTAGAGTTCAAACTCATCGTCCCGAAGAAAGGGGAGATGCCCGAGAAATACAGCAAGATAGCCCAGTTGGTGATGAAGCGCTACAACCTGCACGTCCGGAAAGTCAAACGCCGTGAGGTGTTCGGCAAGGAGCAGGTGGGGCGTAAGGTTCTTGACGTGGTCAACCAGACCTTCGGCAACCTCTACGGCTACTCGCAGATGACCGAGGGACAGATTGATGAATACCTCAAGATGTATTTCCCAGTGCTTGACCTCAACCTCATCACCTTGATAGAAGACTGGAACACACCCGACCATAAACTGGTGGGCGTGGGCATTACCATACCTTCCCTAACCGCAGCCCTGCAGAAATGCCATAACGGACGGCTGTTCCCGTTCGGCTGGTGGCATCTGCTGAAGGCACTGAAGTTCCACAAGACGAACATTGTAGACCTGATGCTCATTGGCATCCTGCCCGAGTATCAGAACAAAGGAGCCAATGCGTTGCTCTTCTATGACCTCATCCCCTGGTATCAGAAATATGGTTTTGAATGGGGCGAGACGAACGTGGAGATGGAAACCAACGAGAAAGTGCAGAGCCAGTGGCAATATCTTGATTTCGTACAGCACAAACGTCGCCGCTGCTTCAAAAAAAATATCTAACCTAAGCCTATGAGCGAAGACAATAAAATCAACGAAGAAACCGTCAGATATGACGACGACAACATCCGACACCTGTCGGATATGGAGCACGTGCGTACCCGTCCTGGTATGTATATCGGCCGTTTGGGCGACGGCTCCTTGGCAGAAGACGGCATCTATGTGCTGCTGAAAGAAGTCATTGACAACTCCATCGACGAGTTTAAGATGAATGCAGGCGACCGCATTGAAATCAACATCGACGACCAGTTGAGGGTGTCGGTGCGCGACTACGGGCGCGGCATCCCACAGGGAAAACTCATCGAAGCTGTCAGCATGCTGAACACGGGCGGTAAGTATGACTCCAAGGCTTTCAAGAAGTCGGTGGGACTCAACGGTGTCGGTGTCAAGGCCGTCAATGCGTTGAGCAGTTGCTTCAAGGTGGAGTCGTATCGTGATGGACAGGTGCGGAGTGCCACCTTTGAACGTGGCCAGTTGAAAAGCGACCAAACGGAAAAGACGGACGACGAAAACGGCACCTATATCTTCTTCGAACCCGACAATACCCTGTTCGTCAACTACCAGTTTCACAACGACATTGTGGAGAATATGCTCCGCAACTACACCTACCTCAATACGGGACTGACCATTATGTACAACGGGCGGCGCATTCTCAGCCGCCATGGACTGGAGGATCTGCTGAAGGACCGCATGACCAACGACCCCCTTTATCCCATCATCCACCTAAAGGGCGAGGACATTGAGATCGCCTTCACCCACGCCAACCAGTATGGTGAGGAATACTACTCCTTTGTCAACGGACAGCACACCACGCAGGGCGGTACCCATCAAAGTGCCTTCAAGGAACATATCGCCAAGACCATCAAGGAGTTCTTCGGGAAATATGAATACGTCGACATCCGTACAGGACTGGTGGCTGCCATTGCCATCAACGTGGAAGAGCCGATGTTCGAGAGCCAGACCAAAATCAAGTTGGGCTCCTTGACCATGTCACCGAACGACGGTGTCTCCATCAATAAATATGTGGGCGACTTCATCAAACAGGAGGTGGACAACTACCTGCACATCCACACCGATGTGGCCGAGGTGATCGAACAAAAGGTGAAGGAGAGCGAACGTGAGCGCAAGGCCATGGCTGGCGTTACCAAGATAGCGCGCGAGAGAGCCAAGAAGGCCAATCTCCACAACCGTAAGTTGCGCGACTGCCGCATCCATTTCAGCGATACCAAGAACGACAGGAAGGAAGAGAGTTGCATCTTCATCACCGAGGGAGACTCCGCCAGCGGCAGCATCACCAAGAGTCGCGATGTCAACACACAGGCCGTTTTCTCCCTGCGCGGCAAGCCCCTGAACTCGTTCGGACTGACCAAGAAGGTGGTCTATGAAAACGAGGAGTTCAACCTCCTGCAGGCCGCCCTCGACATCGAAGAGAGCCTGGACACGCTCCGCTACAACAAGGTCATCGTCGCCACCGATGCCGATGTGGACGGTATGCATATCCGCCTGCTCATCATCACCTTCTTCCTGCAGTTCTTCCCGGAACTGGTTAAGAAGGGACACGTCTACGTGTTACAGACCCCTTTGTTCCGGGTACGCAACAGGCGCACGAAGGTCAAGGACAAGCAGGTGGTGGCCGAGGCTGAGGCCAAGGCTGAAGGCAAGAAGAGCGATTTCATCACACGCTATTGTTATAGTGAAGAGGAGCGCATCAATGCCATACGCCAATTAGGACCAGATCCTGAGATTACCCGATTCAAAGGTCTCGGAGAGATTAGTCCCGAGGAGTTCGCAGGCTTTATCGGCCCGGACATCCGGTTGGAACAGGTGACCCTCCATAAGAACGACCAGGTACAGAAACTGCTGGAATACTACATGGGAAAGAACACGATGGAGCGCCAGAATTTCATCATTGACAACTTAGTCATCGAGGAAGATCGCCCCGAGGATGTATACGAATAACGGAAACAACATGATTGCAAGAAAATATGTCCTGCCACTGCTGCTGTCACTGCCCTTGTGCTGTGTGGCACAGGTGCGCGTCAGTACGCGGGGTGAGGCCATGCACAAGCTTCAGATTGCCGAGATGGCCATCAGCAACCTGTATGTCGACACCGTCGACGAGCAACGGCTGGTGGAAGACGGTATACGTGGTATGCTCGAGAAACTCGACCCGCACAGCAGCTACCTCACAGCGAAAGAGGTGGCAGAAAGCAACGAACCCCTTCAAGGCAGTTTCGAGGGCATTGGCGTGCAGTTCAATATGTCGGAAGACACCCTGCTCGTGATACAACCCGTAGTGGGCGGTCCTTCGGAAAAGAAGGGTATCATGGCTGGCGACCGCATCGTGACGGTCAACGACACGGCTATTTCTGGCGTGAAGATGTCGCGCGAAGAAATCGTGCGCCGGCTGCGAGGACGCAAGGGCACCATGGTGCGCTTGGGCGTTGTACGTCGTGGCATCAAGGATCAGCTCCATTTCGACATCATCCGCGATAAGATACCAGTGAATACCGTCGATGCCTCCTATATGATACGACCGACGGTGGGGTACATCCGTATCGGTAGCTTCGGTGCACAGACCCATGCGGAGTTCATCGAACGCCTGAAGAAACTGAAAGCGCAAGGTATGACCTCTCTCATCCTCGACCTGCAGGGCAATGGTGGTGGCTATATGCATCCCGCCATCGAAGTGGTCAATGAGATGCTCTGTTCTGGTGACCTTATCGTCTACGTAAAGGGACGGCAGTCGGCGCGGAAAGACTATCGTGCCCATGGTAAAGGAGCCTTTGGGGAAGGGAAGTTGGCCGTATTGATAGACAGTTATACGGCCTCAGCAGCCGAGATCGTGACTGGTGCCATACAGGATCAGGATCGGGGTATCGTGGTCGGGCGGCGCTCCTTCGGTAAAGGACTGGTACAACGGCCTGTCGACCTGCCTGATGGTTCGATGATCCGACTGACCATTGCCCACTATTTCACACCCTCTGGACGTTGCATCCAGAAACCCTACGTGAAAGGCAAGGCTGATGACTACGCGATGGACGTGTATAACCGGTTGACCAGTGGTGAACTGCAACATGCTGACAGCGTCCATTTCGCTGACTCGCTGAAGTGTTATACGCTGCGTGAGCACCGCACGGTGTACGGGGGCGGCGGCATCATGCCCGACTATTACGTGCCGCTTGACACCACCATCTACACGCCCTTCTACCGCGAACTGGCCGCCAAATCGTATATCATCAATACCAGTCTGCGCTATGTGGACACCCACCGCAAACAACTGCTTGGAAAATACCCATCGTTTGATGCGTACAAGACCACCTACGAGGTGCCGCATGAGGTGACAGACCGGTTGCTGGCTGAGGCCGAGAAAGACGGAGTAAAACCTAAGGATGAGGCCGAACTGCAGAAGACACTACCTCTCCTGTGCCTGCAGCTGAAGGCTCTTGTGGCTCGTGATCTGTGGGATATGGACGAGTATTTTTCTATCGTGAACGAGAAGAGCGATATTGTGATGCAGGCACTCCAGTTGTTGCAGCAACCATAACACTCACTTCCATCAACCCATGACGTACAGTACCCTGTGGCATCGACTGGAAAAGGCCTACGGTGAAGGCGAGGCTAAGGCCATTGCTCGACTGGTGTATGAGGTGCGGTACGGCCTGTCGTTCAGTGACCTGTTGCTCGGTCGCGATGCTGCAGTGGACGATAGTGAACTGGAGCAGATGGCCGAACGGTTGGAACGCCACGAACCCGTACAGTATGTGTTGGGCGAGATGCTGTTTTGCGGTCATACGTTCCGTACCGACCAACGCGCCCTGATACCTCGTCCAGAAACCGAGGAACTGTGTCGCTGGATGCTGTCCACCCCTTTTTCCCGCCTGCTCGACATCGGTACTGGTAGTGGATGTATTGCTGTGACCATGGCACTGGCTCGTCCTGAGGCGCAGGTAGTCGCATGGGACATCTCCCCCGATGCCCTTGCACTGGCTGCAGAGAATGCCGATGCCCTGCACGCTAAGGTCACCTTCATGCAGCGCGATGTCCTTACCTTGGATGGAGAAGACAGTGGGCAGTACGACCTCATCGTGAGCAACCCACCCTACATCTGCCACAAAGAAGCTGGAGCAATGGAGGCTAATGTGCTCGACTACGAACCCCACCAAGCCCTTTTCGTACCCGATGACGACCCTTTGCGCTTCTATTGTGCCATCGCCCACTATGGACTGACGGCACTCCGTCCGCAAGGACTTCTTTTCTTTGAAATCAATCCGCACTATGCCGATGACCTGTGTGCGATGCTTCGTGATACAGGATACCGCGACGTGACAACCCGTTGCGATGCTTTCGGCAAGACGCGCTTCATCCGTTGTTGCCTATGAACACCATGACCGAACAGGAGGCCTACCTTCGCCTGGCTGCCCTCTGCGCCCAGGCCGAACACTGCGAGTACGAGATGCAGGAGAAGATGCGTCGCTGGCAACTGCCCGATGATGCCCAAGCACGGGTGATGCAACGCCTCGTCAGCGAACGCTATGTGGACGACGAGCGTTTCGCACGAGCCTTTGCCAACGACAAGGTGAAGTACAATAAATGGGGACGACGCAAGGTGGAACAAGCCCTCTGGCTGAAACATATTGCCGACGACATCCGTCAACAAGTGCTCGATGACATCAGTGACGGGGACTACGTCACTGTGTTGCGCCCGTTGCTACAGCAGAAACGGCGTTCCGTCAAAGCCCGCAATGACTATGAACTGCGTATGAAACTGATAAGATTCGCCCTTGGCCGAGGCTTTACCATGGATGTCATCCGACAATGTATAAGTACCGACGATGCAGAAGACTACGATATGGAATAGATTGTTTGACATCATCCAGCCGCGTTATTGCAGCATCTGTGGCCAGCGACTGGGTGTCGGTGAGCGGGCGATTTGTGCGGGGTGTGTCATCCAACTGCCACGTACCCACTTTGGGGAAAGGGCGGACAACAACGCGATGACCCTGCTGTTTCAAGGCATTGTCCCCGTGGAAAAAGCGGTGGCACTGACCTATTTCAGTCCGCACAGTCCTTCCGCGCGTCTCATCTACGACATCAAATACCGCCGTCACCCGGACTATGCAGTAACAGTGGGAGAACTGATGGCCGCAGAACTGCTACCCACGGGTTTCTTTTCGGACATTGATGTCCTTGTGCCTGTACCGCTGTCTCATCGCAGACTGCGTCAGCGTGGCTATAACCAAAGCGAGCGGTTGGCCTATGGCATTGCCCGTGTCACCTCCCTTCCGGTCGTCGACACAGTCTTGCAACGCAGGCATTTTGTCAAGAGCCAAACCACGCTGTGTCGCTTTGACCGCCATAAGAATGTGGAAAACATGTTCGAGCTGACCGATGTCTCTGCACTGTCAGGTCGACACATCCTGCTGATAGATGACGTATGTACCACTGGTGCCACACTCATGTCGTGTGTCGAGTCGATACAGGCAGCCACCGAGGCTCGGTATAGTATCCTAACGTTTGGGCTGACGGACCACTGATTTGGAAGGTGAAGTCCCTCCCCCGTCATCCTGCCATTGCGGCACGATGCGGTCGCTGCTCTCCGTCACTTCCATGTCCAGCTCTGGTACGTCAGAGATGTCTGCTGGCTTATAAGGCACCACCACCTCAGGTTTGTGGACTGACACCTCGACCATGGCCACGCCC
>CAVAIX010000067.1:0-10737 GCA_963588695.1 Bacteroidaceae bacterium
TCAATACCCACATCTATCGTCCAGGAGATAGGGCTGCTGCCCGGCAACGGCTGTCTCTGCCGCCCGACGACCACATTATTCTTTTCGTCTCACAACGTGCCACCAACCCCAACAAGGGTATGCAGTATTTAGTGGAAGCCTGCCGATTGTTGGCAGAACGCCATCGCGACATGAGGAATCGCACGGTTGTAGCCGTCCTTGGAGGTCATGCCGAAGAGGTCACTGCACAGCTGCCCTTCCGCGCCCTGCCCCTCGGCTATGTCAGTGATGAGCAACGCATCGTCAGCATCTATCAGGCTGCTGATGTGTTTGTACTGCCCTCGCTCTCGGAAAACCTTCCCAATACCATCATGGAGTCCATAGCCTGCGGACTGCCTTGTGTGGGGTTTCGTGTGGGGGGCATCCCTGAGGAGATTGACCATCTGCAGAATGGCTATGTGGCCGACTATCGCAGTGCCGATGACCTGGCTACAGGACTCCGTTGGGCACTTTTTGAAGCCGACACCGAGATGGTTCGCCAATCCTGCATCGAAAAAGTCTCTCGTTGCTATTCCATGCAACACGTGGCTCGACAGTATATTGAGGTCTATGAGGCGGCCAAGCGCCCGCGCATGGCCTCCCGTTCGTAACGATACACTTGATTCATGCAACAGTCCATTACCTTCAGTGTCATTACCATCACCTACAATGCTGCCGAGGTGTTACAGCGCACCCTCGACAGTGTGGCGCGTCAGACATGCCGTTCCGTCGAACATCTCATCATCGATGGGGCTTCGAAAGACGATACCGTGTCCATTGCCCGTCGCTATGCGGAAGGAAAGGATTATACGGTCATGATCCAGTCAGCCCCAGACAAGGGTATCTACGATGCCATGAACCGAGGGCTGGAAGAGGCCAGCGGCGACTACGTGGTGTTCCTCAATGCTGGCGATGTGCTCCATGCCTGCGATACCCTGCAAACGGTGCAGGAGGCTATCGTCAGACAGACTACGGATGGCCGTCCTGCCGTGGTGTACGGTGATACGGCCATTGTGGATGGACAGGGGAACTTCCTGCGGATGCGCCGACTGCGGCCGCCACGACATCTGACATGGCGTTCGTTCCGTTGGGGGATGCTGGTGTGCCACCAGTCGTTCTACGTACGTACCGACCTGGCTCGGGAACAGCAGTATCAGCTCCAGTACCGCCATTCTGCTGATGTGGACTGGTGTATCCGTGTTATGAAAGAGGCGGAGGCACACAACCTTCCAATCGTCAACAGTCGCGCCATCCTCTCCGATTTTATGGTAGGAGGCAATACCACACAGCACCACCGTGACTCGCTTCGCGAGCGTTTTACGGTGATGCGCAACCATTATGGTCTTGTCGTCACGCTGCTCTGCCACCTTTGGTTTGTGGCAAGGGCTGTGCTCAAGAAATAAAGGAACTCCCCATTACGGTTTTTCTATCAGTGCCACAGCATAGGCTGAGATGCCCTCCTCGCGTCCGGTGAAGCCGAGCCGTTCGGTGGTAGTGGCCTTGATAGAGATATTGTCTGGGTCTGTGCCGATGACCTCGGCCATACATTGTTGCATAGCAGGGATATGCGGATTCATTTTTGGATGTTCGGCGCAGATGGTGGCGTCGATATTCACCAGACGGTAACCCTTTGTCGCTATCAGTGCCACCGTTTGGCGGAGGATGACCTTGCTGTCCATCCCTTCTGTCTCGCTACTGCTGTCGGGAAAATGGTAACCGATATCGCGCATATTGGCGGCACCTAACAGCGCATCGCAGATGGCATGAATCAGTACGTCTGCATCGCTGTGCCCTAACAGTCCCTTGTCGTGTGCAATCTTGATGCCGCCCATCCAAAGGTCGCGTCCTTCCACCAGTTGGTGGACATCATATCCCATTCCTACTCGTATCATAGTCGTTTGTATATATTTAATAAGGTGTAACCTGTCATCGGAAAAGGTCTTTGATGCCGTCCATGTCGAATGCCAGTGTGAAGCGCAGCGTTTGGTCGAGTGGGTTGCTCCTAGCCGTGGCAATGACGTAGGCCACGTCGAGCGAGAAGGCATTCATGCGGAAACCGCCACCCACGGTAAAATATTTCAGGTTGCCTTTGTTCTCGCTCTGGTGGTGATAGCCGGCACGCAACGAGAACTGGTCGTGGTAGACATACTCCGCCCCGACGCTCCATTGCACCTCTTGCAACTCCTCTTTCAGTCCACCCGGTGCATCGGAGAAACTCTTGAAAATGCCCGATATGGCACTCACATCGTTGTATTCTTCCATGACGCGCTGTTCATACTCCTCTTTCGTCTCACCGTCATTCTGCTTGGGGACGGTTGGCACCAGCAACTTGTTGGCATCGGCAGCGACGGTGAAGCGGTTGTATTCATCTATTGGCACCGTCAGCGAGGCTCCGAGTCGCATATTGGCAGGAAGGAAGTGGGGACGTTCGTCACCGAAATAGGCGATCTTGCTGCCGATGTTGGAGAGGTTCAGTCCCAGTCCCAGCAGACATTCGCGCTGTCCAAGGTCGATGTAGTCGGTATAGTAACAGGCTAAGTCGGCCGCTATGGCAGAGGCTGGCGAGGCATCTTCACTATAGTCGTAACGCAGGTCGCTGTAGATCCAGCGGATGGCGGCGGCGATGGAGAAACGTTCGCTGAGCATGAGCGAATAGGCCACATCGAGCGACATCTCGTAGGGCTTTACGGTCATACTGTTGTCTTCGGTGCCGCTGTACACCTCGCCCAGCGAGAAGTAACGCAGTGACCCAGAGATGGCCGAGTAGTCGCCGATGCGGTAGTAGCCCGACAGGTAGGCTAAGTCAATGTCGCCCACCAGAGGGCGTAGCCACGGGGTGTAGTTGAGGGCAACGCCTGACCGACTGATGCAGAATGGATATTTGGCTGGATTCCAGTACTGCGAATTGACATCTGGGTCGGTGGCCACACCCACGTCACCCATACCTGCGGCACGTGCGTCGGGGGATATGGTCTGCGATATAACAGCGTGGTCGATGGGGTTGAACAGGTTCTTGGTGTCCTGTGCCCATCCTACAGTTGCCGTTGCCGCCAGTATGACGGAGAGTATGGTCTTCTTTGTCTTCATTGTTAATATAACGTAGTCGCTGCCTATTTATTGCTTAAAATGATTAGTTTCTTGGTTTTCGACACCTGCTGTCCGCCATCGCTGCTCAGCCGTACGCGGTAGAGGTACATACCCGTGGAGAGGCGACGGCCGTTGCTGGCAGAGAGATCCCAGTCGACGGAGATACATGGGTCGTCGGTGGTACCGTGCAGACGTTGCTGCCACACGATGCGTCCGGCCAGGTCAAACACCTCGATGCTGATATTGATGTTGCTGCCCATTCGGTCGTGGGTGATACGGAAGGCTGTCGCGGTAGTGGCGGGGTTGTGAGTGCAATTGATGTCGAACACACCAGGAGCCAATCCGTCCACAACGTGGAAGGTGAGTTCCTTGGTGGTGGCGTTGTTCCGCATGTCCCAGGCGCGGAATAGTAGTCGGTGCTCGCCCTCTGTCAGTTGGGGAATGCTGAAGCCTACAGTGCCTCGGGTGTGGCTTCCGAAATCGTAGGTGAAATAGTCGTTGAGGTTGTAGGTCTTGGAGGTCAATCCGTCTATCACTAAGGTTAGTCCGTGTCCCAACCCGTTTCCAGTGGCGTTGATGCCGCTGCTGTCTTCCAGTTCGGCAACGAAGTATGGGGTCGGGTTGACGCGCCCACCATCTACGAATGCATTGCTGTTTAGGTAGCAATGGACGGTTGGACTTTCATTGTCGTCCGATGCCGTGTCGCTGTCGCCCAAACGAAACTGGCTACAATGGCCGTTGGCCGTCTGCGTCCGGTCGGTGCTGACAGCGTAGAGGCGGATGATGCCGGTGGCTTCGGAATAGCTGATGTCGCGCGGCACGGTGAATGTAAAGGAGAACTGCCCTTGCCGGATGCTGTCGTTGCCTGCAAATAGGGTGTGGGTGCGGTCGGTATAGACAAAGGCGGTCTTGGCCTGCGTGGTGTCGTTCTGTCTGCAAACTATCGTGTCTGCGGCGTCGTACACGGTGGCGGTGAGCAGTCCGTTGAAGGATGGGTCGATGGAAGTGCTGTCTTGGCAGACGTGACCACAGACCTTCACGGTGGTTCCTGCGGAGATGGCCACAGCAGCGTCTGCATCAGCCAACGCTACACCACCGATGCTGTCGACAACGACCTCTCGCGTGGGCAGTGACAGTCGCAAGGCTGGGTCGCCCAATAGTGTAAACTGGAGTTTGTTGGCGGTTAGGTCGACTTTCCCAGCAATCAATTCGTTCTTGGCGCGGCGCACGGCCTCGCCTATGGTTGGTGACTGTCCGCTGGACGTGTCAAGCAAGTGGCGCATGAAGGCCAGGTTCATCTGTCTGTTGTAGGTTTGGTAAACGGTGCGTGTTGTCCCGTAAAAGGCGATGGCCCCCCCGTTGGGGTTGAGTAAAGCCGTCTCTCCGATGTTCTCCGTCTGTCCGTCGAATGGCATGATGTCGCAGGAGGCGGTGACCCATAGTGGTAGGTGGGTGGAGACGGCGTTGGCAAAGTCAGTCACGTCCACCACCTTCTCGTGGGATAGTGTGGTGGCAGCACCATGGCCAGAATAGTTCATGACGAGTGCGCCTGTTTCCATCAGTTGCTGAATCTGTCGTGTTACGTCGGGATAGCTGTTGCCAGAGGCTGTGGAGGTGCGCTCGTAGGCATCCCAAAGTATGCGGCGCACCTCGACGGAGGGGTGCTGCTGTTCCACCTGTTTGGCCACGTCGTCGGCATCTTTCATGTGTTGGTTGCCGTTGCCGTCGTCGCCCATCATGACGATGAGGTTCTGCCAACTGCCTGCGTTCTGATTGTCGGCATAGGCTATGATTTTGCCCACCATTGCCTTGGCTTGGCTGACGGTGCGCACGGGCAGGCGCCCTACGGCCACGTCGCTTTGGTCGCCGTCCAGCAGATGTGCGCCTTCCCCATCGTCGAGTAGGGTGAAATAGTCGTCGCTGACGTAGCAGTCGGTGTGGCTGTAGGAGTTGTCGCTCTCGTAGCAGAGTAGAAACTGCTCGGGACGGAAGTCCTTCCATGTGGTGGTGCGCATGCGGTTGTCCCACGCTCCGTCACCCATCAGCAACAGAGAACGGGGACGATCGGCCTCGGTGGTGGCGCGGTCGTAGAGCATTTTGAGGTAGCGGCGGTAGGCGTTGGCATCTGGCGTGCCGCTGCTGAACTCGTTGTAGAGTTGGTCGGCCGCCACGATACGCACCCGGAGTCCGTCTTTGTCTTCGTGCCATTGAGCCAACCGCTCGGCCTGCTCCTGCATGTGGCGGTCTGCAGGGATAATGATAATCATATCGGCCGCCCCGTCGGCGTGGAGATCCTGTGTCGCAATCTCGCCGATGATGTCGGGCTGTGGAAAGGTCGTGGCGGAGAGGTTAGGTAGGGGCAGGGGCGTGGTGTGGTAGAGGGACAGGTAGTCCAGGCGTACCGTGGCCTGGCTGTTGGATGGAGTGAGTGTCACGGTGTTACTGGTCGACAGCTGCTTCACGGGGAAGGTGGCGGTGGCTGTGCGCATTTCGTCGTACTCGCCGCGCGCTGCCACGGATAGTTGCCCTAACTGCTGTCCGTTGACACTGACGGCCACGCTGACGGCCTGGTCGGCCGAGAGTGTCACGGTCAGACTTCCTGTGTCGTGGTCTGTTGCCCCTTGTAAAGTGTAGCTATGTGGACTGTCGGCGGTGATGCGTGTGGCGTCGTAGAGGTTGCGCCCTCCTTGATACCAGGCGTAGTCGTCTATCTCATATAGCGTATGGTAGCGGTCGGACTGCGACTGAAGGTTGGTCAGCAACTGCTCGCTACTGACCGTGAACGGACTGTCGCCCTCGGTGAGGAAATAACAGCCGTAGTCTGCATACGGGTTGCGGATGCGCTGGTGGTTATTGTCCCACGTCACTGGTCCCGTGGCCAGAAAGAGGCAACGGCCGTCGGCCGTGCGGTGGGTGGCCACCTCGTGCAGGTCGTCGGTGGCGGTCAGATAGTCTGCTGTCAGTTGCTCGGGCTGGAGCGCACCGCCGTAGCCGTAGACTTTCACCCGTGAGGGATCGCTGAACCCTGCACTGCGCAATAGCTTGTCGGTCAACTGATAGATGCCAGAAGAGGACACGCTGACCTTCACCCATCTTCCGTTGGCCAGCACGGAATGGGAGGCGTAGCGGCTTGCCGCCTGCTGTGCTCGGACTGCAGTAGGGGGCAGGAGGAACGCGAGGAGGGTTAGCAGCGTCAGTCTCATTAGCTATTCTTTACTTGCAGTTGAACTCCAGTACCTTGCGGTCTTCGAGCCATCCTTCTAAATGGTCGTCGATGTGTACGGGACCGATGCCTGCTGGCGTGCCAGTATAGAGCAGGTCGCCCGTCTTGAGGGTGAAATACTGCGAGATGTAGGCAATCGTCTCGTCAATGCGGTAGACCATGTCGGCTGAGCAACCCTCTTGTACCGTCTGACCGTTGATGTCGAGGTGGAAATGCAGGTTTTGAATGTCGCGGAAGGTTGCCACGTCCACCCATTCACCGATGGCCGCTGAACCGTCGAATCCCTTGCAGAGATCCCAAGGCAGTCCTTTCTGTCGAATCTCGTGCTGCAGGTCGCGTGCGGTGAAATCAATGCCTACGGTTACGGCATCATAGTAGCGGTGGGCAAAGCGTTCGGGAATGCCCTTGCCCAGTCGACAGATGCGCACCACCAGTTCCGTCTCGTAGTCCACCTGCTCGCTCCAGTCGGGAATGAAAAAGGGTTTGTGGTCTTTCAGCAGTGCCGAGTCGGCCTTGGTGAAGATCACGGGGTGCTCGGGCTTGTAAGCCTTGCCGTCCAGCTCTGCCGTGTGCTGGAGGTAGTTCATGCCTACGGCGAATATCTTCATTGTTTCGTTCTTTTACGGTTTCACGCTGCTAAGTTACGAATAAAATGGCGAATACGCAAATTCGATTAAACTTATTACGCATCTGCATCGCTGTAGTCGGCTCTTAGCACCGTAGTTCTCGGCTATTAACACCCATCGTTGTCCAGTACTTGTCCAGTACTTGTCCAGTATTTGTCCAGTACTTGTCCAGTGATGACTGGGCATATACTGCACAAGTACTGCACACATAGCGAACATATAGCGAGGTTGATCCTTGGTTAGTCGCTGACTACAGCGAAGCTACACCTTGGGTGCTCTGAGTTCAAAGATACGGAAATCTCCACTTTTTCATCATAAAAAAATTTTCTCTCGGCAGAGAAATATTTTTTGGAGGTTCAACCTTGAGGGTAAAATTCGGTTAAATAATCTTAAATTATGGGTTTTGTGCTGCAGAACCTGTCGGATGACGGAGGAAAAGTTGTACCTTTGCAGTCCGATTATTGGGGAGAGACTTAGAATCCCCGTGAACCGAGTGTAAATAGCGGTGCCTTTGGCCGGGCAAAGTGGTTTGTGAATCGCGGTTCAGTACAAGACGTTAGACTGCTGCAGGGCGTTAGACCCCTGTTGTGGTGTTTGTCTGTGCATAAGAGAATAAGAAAAGAAAAAAGTTTTTTAGTAGTAAAAATTAAAAAGTAAAATGAACACTTTGAGTTACAAGACTATTTCCGCCAACAAGGAAACAGCTAAGAAGGAGTGGGTGGTTATCGATGCCACAGACCAGGTGGTCGGCCGTCTCGCCTCCAAGGTAGCCAAGCTCATCCGCGGAAAGTACAAGCCCAACTTCACACCTCACGTGGACTGTGGCGACAACGTTATCATCATTAATGCGGCCAAGGTGGTTTTCACCGGCAAGAAGGAGACCGACAAGGTTTACACCCGCTACACTGGTTATCCCGGTGGACAGCGCTTCACCTCTCCCGCCATGCTGCGCAAGCAGCCCTTCGGTGTGGAGCGCATCTTGAAGCACGCCGTGAAGGGTATGCTTCCCAAAGGTCCGCTCGGACGCAGCCTGCTCAACAACCTCTACATCTACAATGGTACAGAGCACAAGCACGAGGCACAGCAGCCCAAAGCAATTGATATTAACCAGTATAAATAAAAGATAGAAGATGGAAATGATTAATGCAATCGGTCGTCGTAAGAGTTCCGTAGCCCGCGTTTACCTGAGCGAAGGCACAGGCAAGATTACGATCAACAAGAAAGATCTCAGTGTATATTTTCCCACCGCTATCCTGCAGTACGTGGTTAAGCAGCCGCTGAACCTGCTCGAAGTGGCCGAGAAATACGACATCAAGGCAAACCTCGACGGTGGTGGTTTCACCGGACAGAGCCAGGCTCTCCGCCTCGCCATTGCTCGCGCCCTCGTTAAGGTGAACGCCGAGGATAAGAAGACCCTCAAGATGCAAGGCTTCCTCACCCGCGACTCTCGTGAGGTTGAGCGTAAGAAGCCAGGTCAGCCCAAGGCTCGTCGCCGCTTCCAGTTCAGTAAGCGTTAACGATTGCCGGACACGTTTAGCATCTAAACCGGCAGGACTCTACAACTGGATTACCTGTCGGCTGATTCTAACAACAAGAATTAAAAAGAAAGTAAACAACAAATTAAAAGCATCAAGAACATGTCAAGAACTAATTTTGATACATTGCTCCAGGCTGGTTGCCATTTCGGTCACCTGAAGCGTAAATGGAATCCTGCCATGGCTCAGTACATCTACACCGAGCGCAACGGCATCCATATCATCGACCTCCACAAAACCGTAGCCAAGATTGACGAGGCTGCAGACGCACTGAAGCAGATTGCCAAGAGCGGCAAGAAAATCCTGTTCGTCGCTACTAAAAAACAAACGAAGGAAATCGTTGCCGACAAAGCATCGGCAGTGGGAATGCCTTACGTGATTGAGCGCTGGCCGGGCGGTATGCTTACCAACTTCCCGACCATCCGCAAGGCCGTAAAGAAAATGACGAACATCGACAAGCTCATGCAGGATGGTACATACAGCAACCTCTCCAAGCGCGAGTTGCTGCAGATCTCTCGCCAGCGCGCCAAGTTGGAGAAGAACCTCGGTTCCATCGCCGACCTGACTCGCCTGCCTTCTGCCCTCTTCGTCGTTGACGTACTGAAAGAGCAGATTGCCGTGCGCGAGGCCAACCGTCTGGGCATCCCTGTATTCGGCATCGTAGACACCAACTCCAACCCCAACAATATCGACTTCGTGATTCCTGCTAATGACGATGCAAAGGACAGCGTGGAGATTATCCTCAACGCTTGCTGCGCCGCCATCAGCGAAGGTCTCGAAGAGCGTAAGGTGGAGAAGGCAGACGAGAAGGCTGCTGAGGCACAGGCCGAGGCTGACGCCGAAGAGGCACAGCCCAAGCGCGCTGCACGCAGAACCCGTAAGGCTGCCGACACTCCCAAAGCAGAGGAGGCTTCCAAGGCTGCTGAGGCTTCTGTAGAAGAGGCTCCTGCCGCAGAAGAAGCTCCCAAGGCCGAGGCTACTGAAGAGGCCGCTCCCGCTGCTGAGTAATTAAAGGTTTAATAATCAAATCTCTAAAAAGCAAAAGATTATGGCTATTTCAATTGAAGATATCAAGAAACTCCGCGCCATGACTGGTGCTGGTCTGGCTGACGTGAAGAAGGCCTTGACCGAGGCCGACGGCGATTTCGAGAAGGCCAAGGAACTGCTCCGCGAGCGTGGCCTGGCCATCGCTGCCAAGCGTAGCGACCGCGAGACGTCCAACGGCTGCGTGCTCACCAAGGTGGCTAACGGCTTTGCCGCTACCATCGCCTTGAAGTGTGAAACCGACTTCGTGGCCAACGGTGCTGACTTCATCGCCCTCACCCAGAGCATCCTCGATGCTGCTGTGGCTGCCAAGGCTAAGAGCCTCGACGCTGTGAAGGAACTGACCCTCGCAGACGGCCAGAAGATTCAAGACGCTGTGACCCAGCGCTCTGGTATCACTGGTGAGAAGATGGAACTGGACGGTTACAACGTGCTCGAAGGCGAGAACATCGAGGTTTATGACCACATGGGCAAGCACACGCTGGCCACGATGGTACAGACCAACAAGCCCGCTGCTGAGATTGGCCACAAGCTCGCCATGCAGGTGGCTGCCATGAAGCCCGTGGCTCTCGATGCTTCCAAGGTGGCTCAAGAGGTGCTCGACGAGGAGTACAAGACTGCCGTCGAGAAGACCAAGTTAGAGCAGGTGGAGAAGTACGTGGAGAGCGTGCTGAAGAAGGCTGGTATCAATCCTGCCCACGTGGACTCTGACGACCACATTGAGAGCAACCTCAAGAAGGGTTGGCTCACCGAGGAACAGGCCAAGGAAGCCCGTGAAATCAAGGAGAAGGCTGCTGCCGAGAAGGCTGCTACGCTCAACCAAAACATGATTGACAACATCGCCAAGGGTCGCGTGCAGAAGTTCTTGAAGGAGAACTGCCTCGTAGACCAGGAGTTCCAGTTCGGCGACGGCGACAAGGCTTCTGTATCGCAGTGGCTCGCCAAGCAGGACAAGGATCTCAAGATTGTAGACTTCAAGCGCTTCACCCTCTCTGCTGAGTAATCCAGACGGTAAAGCAAAGGATAAAAACAGGGGAGCATCCGCAAGTGTGCTCCCCGTTTTTTTTGAATGATTTCTTCTCAAAGGGTCATGTCAGACGTAAGGAGGAAGTCCACCAACGGTACGCCGTTATACGTCAGCAGATACATCGACAATACGGCCAGCAGGACACGCAACACCATCCGCCGTCGTCCCTGCACTCGT
>CAVAIX010000068.1:0-10594 GCA_963588695.1 Bacteroidaceae bacterium
GTGCCAGCTCCAACAACGATGCCGGAAGCAATGGCAAACAACGGACGGTCATGACATATTAAATCCACACCACCGTGTATAAACTTATTTCCAGTCGCTGGATGGGTCTGCTCACCATAACCAAGACTAACCTGCACTTCTTCGCCAGAGGGAGCTTCAAAAGGCATCACAAAACCGGAAGCCGACTCTAATAGCATTTCTTTCTTATCCATAAAAATATAATATTGAAATATAGTAATATTGAAATATTTAACTGCGACTACGATGGAGGGTTGTTGAGTCTTCATCAGCAGCAGCGATGAGATTCTTTTGGTAGTTCTGCTGGAACTGCTGTTCTACGGCAGGAATAGCATTTAGAGAGGGGCGCACAACTGACGATTGCTGGGCACGCAAATTCTTCACGGCCAAAGTACCAAGAAGCATCGAACTAAGTTTGCCCATCCAACCAAAATGACCAAACATTAAATAGAAGGCCGGTATGAGGGCGGCAATACTCAAACCTTTGCCACCAGAAAGAATACTGGAAAGGGCGTCGCTAACCCCACCGAAAGGACTATCCGAAACCAACTTAGCGGAAGGGTCTGGCTGGTAAGAATACTGATTGTCGGGCAGCTGCTGGTAGGGATTCTGATCACCTGGCAACTGCTGCGAAGGTTGCCCAGAAAGGCCATCTCTTACGGCATGGTACATATCCGCTGCACCACGACCGACATCATGCACAGTATCTTTAGCCTGCTTAAAGGTGCCTTCACCAACAACACCATCAACAACATTTTCGGCAACGGACTTGTCTTCGCCGCGACTTCCAAAAACAATTTTATTCGCCGCGCCGGCTAAACCATCGTCCTTGATTTTATCAATGGAATCACCTACCAAACCGAACATTCCATTCCAGCCTGCTATACCCAAACCTACTGTGCCGGCCACTACTTTTGGTGTAAAAAAACGGTCGGCCACTTTTACGGCCACTTTTGCGGCATTTCCTTTAGCACTCATAATTTTCCTTTCTTTTAGTTTGACTTATAGGGATTATACTCAACAATCAGACGCGCCCTGTAAGGGTTCGTCTTGGGGGCTTTATGCTGACTGCCATCAGCCATGGAAACCAGCCACGACTGATTACTGCTGTTTCCAGACACCTCGGTGCTGCTCCAGTACCAACAACCAGCATCTTCCGGCGTAGTGCCAACAGGCGTGCCACCACACATCTCTATAACAGGGTTCACCACCCATAGAGACTTGTAAAGCAACTGCAGCTCCATCACACTCGGAATGTAGTCGCTCTGATAAAAATAATGACTGCTGAAAGAACTGATAGCCAGCGGAGAACCATAACGATGCGCATCCTGCACCCATTCGCTCGTCCACACACCATCCTTCAACGTTTTCGTTTCCCTCATACCAGATAACCACGTCGTTGTGAGAGCCACGGTGTTGGCATAGCCATCACACGAATCAACACTGCACGAGGTGCCTTGGTCGAAACTGAGGGTGTCGGCAAAGGCAACAGGGTCTAACTCATCAAGCATAACGGCTAAAACGGGATGCTTAGAACTTTGCTCGGCAAAGACAACGGCAACGGCACGGTGCTTCGACTCGTCGTAAATCTTGTTGTCAATAATACGGCCGTCACTACACAGGATGTAACCTACGTGAATATTCAAATCTACCGGTTCATGCTCGTCGCAGGACAATAGGCAGAACACGGAACAAACCGCTATCGCTATATGTAATATTTTTTCTTTCATACACTTAGTATTTATGTGATATTTGTATTGTACTTACAGCACACGATTACATCGGGACTTTCATACCGAACAGAGCACCCGTCCGGAATAGGTCGCCACTCCGCGGCATAATAACATCGGACTTCACCTGAAAGAACAATTCCCAACCGCTACGCAATGCGAAACTGTGTTCATAACCTACATGAACTCCGCCTACAAAGCGGTGCAGGTCAGAGCCGCCACTGACACCTATACGCAGGTTGCCATGGTGATTGCGGCCACGCTGCACACAAGGCTTATAAGCAATGCCTGCGTGCCAACTGTTGTAACTGTTCCAAAAACTGTCCTTGGTAATATGGCCGGCCTCTGGGTCATCGGCATACTGAACATGATAGGATGCAAAGTACTCCCAAGCGTTGTGATACTTCACACCGTGTTCGTATGCGATGGATACATCAACGCCACGGGCATACGACAAACCACCGCCAACGAGCAAATGGTTGTCGTTCGTCTGACAATGGCCGTCCAAGGTAAATAAAGACAGCAGCATGACGGGCAGAACAAAAAGGGTGTTTCTTTTCTTCATAGTCCAGATTATTCTTCGTTCAACAATAAAGAACCAAAGGAGTCGGCGGCAAGGACATCTTCATAGTCGATGGTCATGGAGATGGTACGACCGCTGATCTGACGCTCGCTCAACTCTATGGTGAGAACCTTGTCGTTAGGGAAGGTCATCTTCTTCAAGACGACAACATTGCGGTAGCCACTCCGGAATTGACGACTCTTGTCCAGCAACAGGACGGGTTCCAAGAGAATTTCCTGCACATTGGTGGACTTCTGCTGTTTCTTGTCACACAACTTGAAACGCAACTCGTCAATGTCAAACTGAAGGTTGGACTTGTTGCGGACACTGAAATCAATGAAGAAATATTCACCGACGGTGTAGACATTGTTCAACCGCATCTGCAGATGGTGCATATTGGTCTTGACATTACGATAATGGGCAGGGCTGTTCCATATCCTACGGGCATAACGCACCATCTCGTCGGTGCTCATGCTGACGGCTGGGTTGTGGTAGGCCGTACGCTCGACAGGTTGCACTTCCTTGTCAGTGACTGCCTCTTCCAAACGGGTCGTGTAGATAAGGGCATACTGAACACGATAACGTTCTGTGACAAGGGTAACAATGGCCAGCACCGCTCCGTCCTCATGAAGACCCTCCTTGGGTTTTAGACGGATGGTGTTGTCTATGGGCTTGTCACCAGCCACCTTGTCGGTGGATATATCTACCATACGGATGGGTTCCGAGGCCGTGATGACGGTCGTCACATTCTCGTTGACAGTGAGCTGTTCCAACTCATTGTACGTCTGCTGCCCCCACGAGGTGGCGGCAGACAAGGCACAGAACAGCAATGTGCCCACTCTCATGCTGATGTTTGTTTTCATATTGCGAAATATATTAATGTTGCTTGGATATATACGTATTTTCATATTACAATATTTTTATATTATCGCATTAAACTATTACGTTCAACGTTTCTTCTCTTGACGGGAGTTTACCAGATAGACCTGCGTGCCGTATTTTAGACGAACCTTGTTTTTCTTAATAGCCTTGGCGATGGCATTGGAGGCACGCTGGTAGGCATTCTGCAAGGCCTGACCTGCCCACTGGGTGACGTTATCACCACCCGTGCCAGTGTCCATGGTCATGCTGCTCTGCATAGCGGAGCTACCAATGTCCTTAGCGGTCTCGCGGAAAGAGCTGGAAGGTACATAAAGACCTTCAAGGCCGTCAGAAACATCATAGATGGACAGACCTACCTTTAGGATTTCATCACCAATAAGGATGCTCTCGACCTTGCCCTTTACACGCTGTTGGCCAAAGCCACTCATCGTGGCGTAGAGATAACTACCTTTCTTCAACGGAGTACCACTGATTTCTACATCATCCAACAGGCGCAGACGGACACGGCTGCCATCGACGGCCTTGACTTCTTCATCAATAATGGCCTTGATAAGGTTGCTGCTGTTGCTGTTTTGGGACAGGGTGTTGAAATGCTTGTCGCTGTCATCACTCTTCTTCACAACGATGTTGTTCTTGGCATCTTCGGCCAGAGCACGAACAGCACCGGAGACTTCCTCAGAAGAGGAAGAGACGGAACGACGGGGAACGGCGGACTCGGCAAGGCTGTCTCGGGTGGCAGCAACTACACCCATACGGGCTGCTCCTTCGGCACGGGCATTGCCCAAGTCGCGGTCAAGGTCGGCCAACAGGCTCTTACGGCGCGAGGCAAGAGCGGCGGCGCGTTCTTCTTCGGTCATAGGGGCTGAAAAATCTGTGCTGGCCATAGACTCGCCCTTCTCGGCAGACTTCTTCAGACGCTCCTGCAACTGACGGGCGGTTTCGGACTGCGCCTCACGCTCCTGCAGCTGCTTCAACTCCTCCGCACTATACTTGGATTCAAAATCTTCCTTTTTCTTTGTCGTCGTATCAGCATCCTCGGCGAAATCTTGTATGGCACTGCGGTCTACAATGTCACCGAACATTTCACGGACATTCTTACGCTTACTGCCGATGTCCTTCTCGACATTGGCGGAGGGTAAGTCCGCATTAAGATACTCCGTGGTCTGCAAATCGCCAGACTCTTTGTCGGCAATCTCCACATTAAAAAGGTCAATGAACAGCCAACCCAAGACCAATAGCCCGAAATAGGCTATGGTCGGTATGATATACTTGGGCTGCTTGAAATTTATTTTCTTCATATTGCACAATGTTCTTGTCGGTTAGAAAATTACTTCTGGGGGTGAAGGTGGTCTTGCAGACTGTGCTCCAGACGTTCTACGGCAACGGCTTTCGGAGTGCCGCCAGCGTGGTACATCTTCACCATACGGTAGACGTTAATGCCGAAACACGCGAGGACAAAGCCGAATACCAGTACAATGAACAAAACCTTGTGGGACTGTCCCCACGACTGGAGGACACAGGCCAAACGACTGATGCCGCTCTTTTTGGCGAATTGCCGCCCTGCGGCAACCTCACGCTCGTAACGCTCGGCATACTTCGGGTCTTTCTTGTCGGGCATCGGTTCGCCGACGATGAAACGTTTCCATCCACTACTCATAGTAAATTCGTTTTTAGGGGTCAATATATCGTTTTATTCCGCTGCTCCAAATCCTTGTTGAGCAACGTACGCCAGTCTGTAATCAACAGACCATGGGGGTTGTTCTCGGTTCGGGGCACACGTTTGAGATTTCCAGCGGTCACTAACTGGCGCATGAGGATGTTGGTTCTGCGCTCAATACGCTGACGGCCATAATAGGTGAAGCTCATCTTCTCCTTGTCGAACTTGATACTGTCACAGAAGATACTGAAAACAGCACTCGTTCCCATAATGTTGTTATAGAAGCCTTTTTCCTTCAACGCGTTGTACTGAGCCGCACCCGTCTCGTCGACCAGATACATGGCCTTCTCCATCGTGTACTTGATGTACTTGTCATCCGGAGCAAGGGTGAAAAACAGATGATGGAACAACTCGACGTGGCTCTTGGCTTCCACGTCAAGGGTTTCATCCATCGTTGTACGCTGGACAAGGATGGGGACGGTGCCGTCCAAAACATAAACTTTCTTGTGCGCATCGTCTACCATGCCTTTGGCGGTGAAGATGCTGCCAAGCGAGATGATGATGCAGCCTGCCATAAACATACAGCTGACTATCAACACTAACTTGATCTTGTTTTCGAGATTCTTGATAACTGCCATTGTATTTGTACTTTTTGTATTTAGATTAATTTATTTCATAATGGAACGGACGGATGCCTTCGTCTCACTGGCGATGCCTTCACCGAAATTACGGGTACTGAAAGCGGTGTCGCCCTCTGGAATCATCCAGGCAGCAAGGTCTGGAACGAGGTTCAGACACTTCAATGCGACAAGAGAGGCAACCAACAGGTAACCGGCGGTCATAAAGGAGTTCTTTAGATAACTGGTGAAACCGCCATCGACAATGGCTTGGAGATTCTCATACTGAATGCTCAGCACGATGTCGAAGAGCAACAAAACATAGAAACCCACGAAGTAGAGCATAGCACCGTAGAAGTGCACCGTGAGATACCGCGTAATCCATTTCGCCCAAGCACTCTCCCACTTGGGCAATATGCTGAATGCCCACATCAAAGGCCCAAAAATGGTCAACATTCCCAATAGTATCTGTTGACAGAAGATGGTGCCCCACCACCCTACCCTAAACAGGGCAATGGCAAGGAACATAACTATCTTGTCCAACGCAACAGTAAGCCCGGTATAGGTGCTTTGCAGGTACAACTTACAAGCGGCCTTGTCGTTTTCTGACAACGCTTTGTAACCAGTACTATTGACGATGTCGCCCTTGTCAACTCCTCCAAGACCGTCAACAATGGTCTTGCCAGAGGCCATCACGCTATCTACGAGTTCCTGCCGTTTGGCCAGAGGCTCCTGCAAGTCGGAGAACTTCTGCTGCACCTGCGCGGCCTCTATCTCGTAAAGGTCGTGGGTGTATGAACCGATACAGTTGGGGATGTAAGATAGTACACCCAACACGCTGCCACCCGTGCCACCGTGAGGATACCACCAGAACATGACAATGGCGATACCAAGGACACGGAGTATCTTCAAGACATCGAAGGCTTCACCCTTCACCATCATCTTGTAGGCCATACCAGCGGCCATGATAAGGGCGAAAAGAGCACCGAGAGCCATACAGCACTCTAAAATCCACCAGAATGGACCACTGCCGCCAATAAACGTGGCATCGGTAAGAAACTCGTTGGTCTGAAAAATGACATTGTCAATCTCTTCATCGAACAGGTCAATGCCGATGTTGCTCACAAGGCTATCAGCAAGGGCAAGGCCACTCTGGGCATGGACGGACAACGTGCCTGCCGAAAAGAACAGAACGGCAAGCAACAGTCGCGTGTGTCTCATCATTGTTTTCATCTGTTATATATATTAATTAAGAATGCGATTCTATCAATTCGTTTGGCCTGTGCAGGCGGAAATGGCGACCTTCCAACGACCGTGGGCGGAACGCGCCAACATACCAACTTGTGTCTTGGGCAATGGTGCGCCAGCTTTGGAAAGTTGTTTCAACAAGGCTTGATAACGCAGGTAGGCAATGTATTCGCACAACTCCAAGTTCTTGGACACGATGTCACGATACAGGGAGAGATAACTCTCCTTCTTTTCGCCTTGCGGCATATAAGCACCGACGATACCTTCATAACAGCAGTTGAGGGCGTTGTAACGCTCCACCCAAGTCTTATAGGCGTCGGACGACGCCCCGTTTAACATCAAACCTTCGATGCTGTTCTTGAACACGGACAACTTGTTTTCTATCTTGGTTTGCTCGGCAGCCAAGGCTAAGTCCAAACCGCCCTTGCTCTTCGGCATACGGTCAGCCATGTTCAATAGTTCAATCTTATAACGATCGTTAACGGCACTGTCAAGGTCTTGAGACTGGGAAATCTGCTTAAAGGTGTTCTCGCGGAACAGCTGACGGAAAACCATCTTGCCCGTACCGATGACGGTCTTTCCATAGGAATGGTGGCCGAAGAGTTCGTAATAATCACTCTGAGGTTTGCCACCGCCGGTCTCGCCAAGCAGAAACTGCTGCATCACCATCTCGTCGTGCTCATAAGTAATATCCTGCGCACGGACAACACTGAATACAGCACTGCACCATACAACGGCCAAAAAGGCCGTGAAACGGGATGCTGAAATAGGAGAAACAATATTCATATGCTTATGTATTTATGATGGTTCTTTCAATAGTTAAAGCCCGAGGCTTTTAAGGCCACTCGCTTCCAACGCTCAATGGCATTATTGGCCATCTCGCCAAGCGTTTTCGAGCGGTACAGACTACCCTTGAAATAGTGCAGACGGGCGGACACGTATCGCCAAATAACCAAATAGGCGTGGTCAACACTCATCCTGATGTTGTCAAGACTGGTGTTGATGTCATTGAACACCGTAAGTAACCCTGCCGTAGTAATACATCGCATACCAGTGGCATACTGCGCAACCTCAAGGATACTTTTACGCAACTGGGTGCCTTCCTGTAGGACAACATCACAGCACTCACTGCAAGCTTTGATGATAATGGCATCGGAGGACACAATGTCCAGATGCAGGGTGCGCTGGGTCAGAAAATCAGATAGAAGACTCTTTAACTCGCCAAGACGTTCTGTGACATCATCTGCGGTATCATAGACATTGAGTGCCATCCGGCCACCATTGTAAATGACGTCGATAAGGTCAAAACAACGAGTGTACTTGTCAAGACGGACATTCACCGAGTCATAGTCTACAACGGTCTTTTTGCTGAGTTCATGCAGGGATTCGTTGACCTGCTCCACACTGGATTGCAGTAAGAGACGGGAACGACCACTCTTGTGGTTGGCAATGAGGGCTTCCATCGTGGCGACATCCTGCGCACAGCCGGGCACAGGAACGCACAGAAGGAACAGCAACAGGGCAAAAGCCTGACGGGATGCTGACAATAGGGGTGAAATGATTGGTCTCATATATTGCTTTACTTAATTTCGTTGATGTATCGGTTATTCTTCATCCATGGCTGACAGTACATTGGAGATGGATTCTCCACTGGCTGCTGCCTTCGCACTGCGCCGCCAGCGTCTGAAACTCTTATTGCTGTAATATGCCTTGCCTGCGTCGTTAAGCCCCATGATACCCAAAGAACGCTTCAAATAGTCCAGCAGCGACTCGCGCGTGCGGAGATAACGCTCTATATTCAAGAGCTGGGCGTGGATTTTGGACAAACGGTAGTCGACATCGCGGGCTATGCGGATGCGGTCGGACATCCACAGCAGATGATAATCATCTTCTTTCAAAGTGGAGTCAGCAGGGTTGCTGTACGCATAGCTGACCTCGACCTCGCATTGCGGACTCTCACGCTGCAACTCGCTAAGACGTTTATTGACTTTGTTTTTCTCTTCGTCGGAGTCGCTGCTGATGGTCATCACATCCACGATTTCGTTGGAGTCGTAGTCGGCGGACAACGTCCAGTCGACACGGAGGATGCAACGGTGATAACGGATGCCGAAGAACCAGGATTCGCCACGGGCTTTCTTCAAATCAGCACGGAACGTCACAACACCGTCTATATTGGGGAGGTTGCCGCGGCGGATATAACTATAACCAGACCAACTGCCATTGCCTGTCCATGCAATACTATATGCGTCTTCCAAATCGTGCATAAGGGCTGGGATGCGATAAACTCCGTCCAACTCTTCGGAATAGTCCGTGATAGTTTCGTTCCTGGCACTCGTCCACTGACTCAATTCGGACTTGGCAGTGGATAACTGGGGCTTTAATGTGTTAAGCTCAGAGAGATTCGCATTGTATTGGGCGCGCAGTTCTGCAGCTTCTTCTACGCTGGCACGGCTAATCTGAGCCAACAATCTATTGTTTTCACTCTCCAGCGTGGTAATACGGGAAGAGAGGGTGGACACCGTGGTGGACAATTCTTGTATCTTAGCGTCGGCCTCGGACAAATCTGGCATCTCTGGCAAGGTGGACTCCATAGCGTAACGCTTGGAATCCTCATTGAGGGCATGACGTTGGTTGCCATTCTCCTTCCACTGGAAAGTACCCTCGCCGAGCGTCGTGGAATCATGGCACTTACGCGTAAAGCTGACCGAGGAACAGTTATGGAGCTTGGAGTTGTCGGCTGCGGTGTAGTAATGCTTTTCGTCCTTGCCGATATAATAAACCTTGCCGTCTTCATTGTCATTGTATTCCTTTAACTTCGCGGCAAAACGTGCCTCAATGGCGGCCTCGGAGTCGTATTGACTATCAAAAAGTTCTTCATAGACATCTTCTTCCTCTGCCCACCACTTGTACACTTGGATGTTGTGGGCATAGGCCATGGCCTTCGTTTCGGCACTCTTGTAACCGAGGAGACGATGACTGTTGATCTGACTGCTGAAGGTATAGTGATACTTGCCGCCAGTGCCGTTGAGGGACTCGCATTTTGAGCGACTCCAACCGGCATAGTTCTCGCTGTTACGTAGCGATGCTTCGTAGTCGGCAGCGGTATAGGTGGCATCATTGATGGGGATATAGGCACCGTACCATTCGCCACTAACGGAACTCATGGACTCGGTATTGGTAAGAGGGGACGGCTGGTAGTCACAGACATACTCACCGCCACGCTCACCACTGTAAATGTACCAACGCTGGGTGTAATAGGAACCGACCATCTCGCTGAGATAGTCACTAAGGTAATTCGTGATATTGTAACCGCTGAAACTGAACAGACGGGAAACATCTATTGAGTCGGTACAGCCTATTCTTGACAGCAGCTCATTCTTGATAGACACAGGGTCAGAATAGGTACGATATATGTCACGGAACTGATGGTAAAGCTCTACTATCTCGCCGGGTTTACTGCTGAAAATCGTACCAGCCTTACTGCCACTGGCCCACGCATCTGTGAGCGAACCATAACCGGCAGAGGCAATAGATTGGCCTGCGGTGAGCAGACCTTCAAGGTCTTCCATGAGATCCTCACGGGATATGCCAGAACCGAAATCGGCAAGTTTGTCCCACATGGATGACCAATCTACATCACCTAACTGAAGAAGGTTAAAAAGCTGGCGGACATCATCACTGAGGGTCAAGAAGGCAATGTCCTGAAAGGAACATTTCCCGTTGCTGACAACGCTCTCGAAAATCATACATAGTTGACGCGTCTGCTCACAGACACGATAGAGGTAAGGCCCCCAATAGATGGCCTTGTCTGGGTGCTTGGCCATCAGAGAGGCTACCTCTACTATCTTGGGCATGATACGCGCACTGACCAGCGTGTAGA
>CAVAIX010000069.1:0-10507 GCA_963588695.1 Bacteroidaceae bacterium
GGATGTCGGTGGAATAAGTGTCTGTGGGGTATGCTTCTGCTGGATAGGGATTGATTCCCATCTGGCGCAGTTCCTGCAGACTCTCGCGTCTGCCAATCTCTTGTTCACTAAGCTCTAAAACGTTCATATCTGTTTTTTTCTTCTGTTGTATGTGTGTGCAAATGTACATAAAAATTTTGGATTTATAAGCCAGTCTTGATAAAAATGTGCACAAATTGCCACGAAAAGTTAGGAATCAACGTTTGTATCGCTCTATGATGATTCATTTCCGTGCTTTACCTCTACCTTTATTTCAGCCAACCTTGGTGCAGGAATCTCCTTTTATTAAGGCCATTTTAGTCCTATCGGCGGTGTCTCATTAAACCAACAAGCATCTTCTACGTCTAACTTAAGCGCTGAAGAAATTCAAGAAACAAGTTGGCAGCAACTTTAGGATTGAGCATTGAATCTATTGAAACTGTGGGCGGTACCTATGAAACTAACTGCCTTTTCAGAAAACGACGCTAGGAGTATTGCTAAAAAATAAATGAACGCAACAATAAAAATGAAAAAAGTATGAGTACAGAAAAGAAGAATCCAGACTCCAAAACTCGCGGTGCTTGGACAATGACCGCAGACGAGTTATTTGCCAAGCTTGGCTTGCCTCTCCCAACAGGAAAGCCCAAAAAAGGAAGCTTTATCAAGCCTGCTAGAAAACTTTAGCCGTTTGCGAAGCAGCAGCGCAGTATCTTGATGTGGAGGTTGTTAGAAGGTTAAAAATAAATTAATGTGGTGCAAATGTGGTGCAAGATGTTAATGTTAACTTAGAACCTTTAAGTGGGATGGTGATGTAAATAGCTGATATGTAAAGGAAAACCCCCGCCAACAAAACTGTTGAACGGGGGTTTAAATGAAAGGAGGAGTGGTACCACCAGGAATCGAACCGGGGACACACGGATTTTCAGTCCGATGCTCTACCAACTGAGCTAAGGCACCATATTCGGTCGCAATCCTTTCGTTTGCGGTTGCAAAGGTACGACATTATTTCAATATACCCAAGCAATGTGCGCAAAAAGTGGGGAATGTTAACGAATTTTAAGAACTTTGGAGTGGATTCCAACCCTGCGCTTTCAGTTCAAACTCTTGTCCGTCGCGGGCGACAAGCACTTGCCCGAGCGTTTCTTTCGTGATGTGTCCGATGAGTCGGACATCGTCGAGCGCCTCGATTTTCTCATGGTCGCCGATGGGAACGGTGAACAGTAGTTCGTAGTCCTCGCCACCGTTCAGTGCGCAGGTGGTCACGTTCATGTTGAGTTCCTCGGCCATCAGTGCGGTTTGGTAGTCAATGGGCAGCTGCTTCTCGAAGACGCGGCAGCCCACGTGGCTTTGCCGACAGATGTGCATCAGTTCGCTGGACAGTCCGTCGCTGATGTCTATCATGGCGGTGGGACGGATGCCAGCGGTGCGCAATTTCTCGACGATGTCGCCGCGCGCCTCGGTGCGCAATTGTCGCTGCAGCAGGTATTCCTTTCCAGCGAAGTCGGGTTGGAACTGTGCCAAACTCTCCAGTGCTTTCTTGTCGCCCTTGCGCTTGGCCTCGTCTACTTGCGCGTAGTACACCGCCTTCTCGCGCTCCAGCAGTTGCAGTCCCATGTAGGCTGCTCCGAGGTCGCCGCTGACGCAGATTAGGTCGGTCTCTTTGGCTCCATTGCGGTAGACGATATCTTTCGCTTGCGCCTCACCAATACAGGTGATAGAGATGGCCAGGCCAGTGAATGACGAGGTGGTGTCGCCGCCCACGATGTCCACGTGCCACTTGTCGCAGGCCAGTCGCAGACCGTTGTAGAACTGCTCCAGGTCTTCGACGGTGGTGCGCTTGCCCACGGCCAGACTGACTGTGAGCTGTCGCGGTGTGCCGTTCATGGCGAAGATGTCGCTGATGTTGACCATAGCAGCCTTGTAGCCCAGGTGCTCCATATCTATATAGGTCAAGTCGAAGTGTACACCCTCCATCAGCATGTCGGTGGTGACGAGCACCTCGCGGTCGGGGTAGCGCAGTACGGCGCAGTCGTCCCCCACGCCATACTTCGTTGCCTCGTTCTGCTGCTTGATGTCTTTGGTCAGCCGGTCTATCAGCCCGAACTCACCTAGTTTTGCTATTTCCATGATGGTCTACGCTCGGTTAATCATCTCACGCATAATCTCGGTCATCAGCGGCTGCGAGCGGTTGGCGGCCTCCTGTACCTCCTCGTGGCTCACCTCCACAGGGTTGTCGAAACCACCGAGGTCGGTGATGACGCTCACACCGAAAGTCTTGATGCCGCAGTGGTGGGCAACGATGACTTCGGGAACGGTGCTCATGCCGATGGCATCGCCACCCATGCGGGCAAACATCCGGTATTCAGCCGGTGTCTCGAACGTCGGACCTTGTACGCCGACGTACACGCCGTGCTGCACCTTGATGCCCTTTTCGGCTGCAATCTTGTCGGCCTCGGCCACCAGCTGCAGGTCGTAAGGCTCGTGCATATCTGGGAAGCGCGGCCCCGTGGGGAAGTTCTTGCCGCGCAACGGATGTTCTGGAAACAGGTTGATGTGGTCGGTGATAATCATTAGGTCGCCGATGCTGAACTGCGGATTCATGCCGCCTGCCGCATTCGACACGAAGAGCGTCTTGATGCCCAGTTCGTACATAACGCGGACAGGGAAGGTCACTTCCTTCATCGAATAGCCTTCGTAGAAATGGAAGCGTCCCTGCATGGCCATGATGTCCTTGTTGCCCAGTTTTCCGAAGATGAGTTTGCCAGAGTGGCCCTCCACGGTGGAGACGGGGAAGTTGGGAATGTCGGTGTAGGAAAACTCGTATTTATCAGTTATTTCAGAAGCTAATTGTCCGAGTCCCGTTCCCAGAATGATGGCTGTTGTGGGACTGGTGGTCATCCTTTCCTTGATCCAGGATGCCGTTTCTTGAATTTTTTCGTACATAGCGAGTAATATATTGGTTAAACTTTTCCTCCTCGTCCAGCAAGAAGTGGATGCGGACGGGAAGGACATACATGTTCTTTTTTGCTTCATCGCTCAAGCCGTTGGCCTCGCAGAGTCGGGCTGCGTCCTTCTCTGTCGTGACAATCAGTCGAGGTTCTGGCAGTTGCGCGAATACTTGGTTGATGTGGCGGATGTCCTTGCGGCTGAAGCGGTGATGGTCGCTGTGGGTCAGCGGTGTCACGTGTGAGGTGTAGGGTTGAATATCTCGGAGCATCTGTTGAGGAGAGGCAATGCCCGTCAGCAGAAGCACGTGCTCGTCGGGGCGAACCTGCTCCAATGACCGTTCGCCACCCTGTCCTTCCGTTTTGCTGAACAGCGGCCGCAGAGGAGCGTACTCCAGTGTGGTGAAGAACAACGTCTGGTAGGCATAGAGCTGCATGGTCTTGCTGATGACGCGATACGCGATGGACTTCATGTCTTTCGGACATTTTGTCACGATGACCACGTCGGCACGGTCTTTGGCTGAGACGGGCTCGCGCAGACGACCAGCAGGCAACAGACAGTCGTCGAAAATCATTCGGTTGTAGTCCACCAGCAGGATGTTGACACCGGGCTGCACGTAGCGGTGTTGGAAGGCATCGTCGAGCAGGACGACATCCACGTTGTCCTCAGCGGTCAGTTGGTCAATGCCATGGCAGCGGTTCTTATCTACGGCAATGGTGACTTTTGGATACTTCCGCTTCATTTGGAAAGGCTCGTCACCGATGCGCTTTGCTGGTGTGTTTGTCTCAGCCAGCACGAAGCCCTGGCTCTTACGCTTGTAGCCCCGGCTCAGCACGGCTACTCGGCAGTGGTCTTTCAGCAGGCCGACGAGGTATTCCACGTGGGGCGTTTTGCCTGTTCCACCCACGGTGATGTTGCCCACCGAGATGACGGGAATGTCGAACGCGCGGCTCTTCAGGATGTTCATCTTGAAGGCCATGTTACGCAGTCCGATACCGAGTCCGTAAAGCCAGCTCAGCGGCAGCAGCCATCTGTTGATGCGGATGAAGCTATTTTTTTCGCCTGCCATTATTAATAAGGTGTGTGCTTACTGAATATTTAGGAAATAAGGCAGTCTTGCCTGTATCTTACCCATGCGTTCCGCCTGTCGGATGTAGTGCAGCGGCTCGTAAAGTTCACCGAAATGAGCCTTCAGTTGCTCGTCAAGATAGCTGTCCTTCGAGTCGGTGGCCGATGCCAGCAGACTGTCGAACCAGTTGGCGGGTACGGGATATTCGCAGGCGTGGTAGTCGTCGAGCTTAGCCAGCTGGGCTGCCTTCTTGACCGCATCATCGAGCGAGCCGATGGCGTCGACGAGGCGGATGCCCAGTGCGTCGTTGCCCAGCCATACGCGACCCTGCGCAATCTGCTCCACCTGCTGGATAGACATCTTGCGTCCGTCTGCCACGCGTTTGCGGAAGAGGTTGTAACCCTTTCCGATGTAGCGGTCGAGGAGCGCGTGCTCTTCGTCGTTGAGGAAGCGCGTCCTGCTGCCGAAGGCGGCGTGGCGGTTGGTCTTCACCTCGTCGAACTTAATGCCGAGTTTGTCTTTCATCAGCGCGCTGTAGTTCAGGAACATGCCGAAGATGCCGATAGAGCCAGTGATGGTGGTCGGCTCAGAATAGATGTAGTTGGCAGCACAGCTGATGTAGTAGCCACCCGAGGCCGCGTAGCCGCCCATAGAGACTACTACGGGTTTCTTGGCCTTTAACTTACTGACAGCGTGCCAAATCTGCTCGGAGGCGTAGGCCGAGCCACCAGGGGAGTTGACGCGGAGCACCACGGCCTTCACGCGGTCGTCGTCAGCCAGTGCTTCCAAGTCCTTGCACATCTCGTTGCCCACGATGCAGGTGGCGGAAGAGAATGGGTCGTTGCTGGCCTCGTCCACGATGTCGCCACAGGCGTAGTAGACGGCCACCTCTTCGCCGCTTGCCTTTTGTCCTTCCACACCGGTCATATCGGTCAAACTCAGTTGCGGAATATTGTCGGAAGCCTTGATGTCGAGGCGTTTCTTAATGACGTTCTTTACTTCATCAGCATACATCACCTTGTCGATGAGGCGCAGCCGAACCAGTTCGTCAGCCTCGGCCAAATCCATGAAGCGGTCAGCGTAGGCGTTGAGCGAGTCTGCTGAAATCTTGCGGCTGGCCGCTACCTCTTTGAGCATCACCTTCCAGATGCCCGTCAAGTAGGCCGTCACCTGTTCGCGGTTCGGCTCGCTCATGCCGTCGGCAGTCATCATCTCTGGTGCACTCTTGTACTTGCCCACCTTGCTCAGCTCGAAGCAGACACCCACCTTGGCGAGCATGTCCTTGAGGAACATGGGCTGTGCGGCCAGTCCGTGCCAGCTGACCTGTCCCCGCGGATTGAGGATGATTTGGTCGGCCACGGAGCAGAGGTAGTATTCGTATTGGCTGTAGCTGTCGGCGTAGCTGACAATCCATTTGCCGCTCTTCTTGAAGTCGAGCAGCGCCTCGCGGATGGCGTGGAGCGAGGCTGGCGAGTCAATGCTCATGCCGTCGGCTTGTATGTAGATGCCCTTGATCTTGTCGTTGTCCTTAGCCTTGCGGATGGAGGCCACGATGTCGTTCAGTCCGTCAACGGTAGATTCGCCGCCCTGCAGCAGTTGCATGGGGTTGTCGCTGCCGCGCTCCTCGATGCTGTTGCTGAGGACAAGGGTGAATACGGAACCATCCTTTACTGGAATGGAAGAGGACGACGACGCGGCCAATCCTATTAGGGACACGAAGCCCAGTACGCAGGCAATGCCAATCAGCAAGGCCACGCCCGTCATAGTGGCTGCTACGGATTTGATAAACTCTTTCATATACTGTTAAACTGTTGTTTTTCTATTGTTTCTGTTCTGTGTTATTCCATAAAGCCCTGCCTGCGGAGCACGTCCAGCAGTCCAGCCGACATTGCCTCGTTGTCCTTCCGCGTGTAGCGGATGTCGGTGAAGATCTGGGCGAGCGTCTCCTTATGGTTGATTTCGCAGAAGTGTCGGTTCTCTTCCAAACTTTCCTTCAGCCGATAGTAGCGGTCTATCTGTTCGGCTGTGTAGTCCTGGTACGTTTCGCGGTGAACGAAGCTGTCCAGTGGCAGTCGATCTGTCTGCGCAGGCATTTCGGCCGGCCAGCCCACGGTCAGCGTGGCCAGCGGGACGACCTGTTCTGGCAAGTGGAGCGTGTCAATGATCAGCTGCGGCATGTAGACGGTTGTGCCGAGATAGCAGTAGCCTAACCCCTCTTCGTCCATCAGGTTGCAGAGCGTCTGGGTGTAGAGCAGTGCGTCGATGGCACCATTGACGAACGAGAGGAAGTTGTTGTAGCCCGGCTCGGCCTTGCGCTGTCGTGCCCATACCGAGGTGCGGTGGAAGTCGGCGCAGATGGTGAGCACTACGGGAGCTTCGGTCACCATGGGTTGGTTGAAATGAGCCGGAGCGAGTTTGCGCTTCATCTCGTCAGAGCGCGTTACTACGACGCTGTACAACTGCAGATTGCCCATGGTCTGCGTGCGTGCAGCCTCGGTCATCAGGCGGTCGAGCAGTGCCTCGTCGACAGTTTTTTCGCTGTATTTACGTATCGAAGTGCGTGTCAGAAGATTTTTCATCGCAGTCTTTTGAAGTTCTGAACTGCAAAGTTACGGTAAAAAACCGAGACTGCAAAGAAAAAATCCCTGCCCAGAGAAATATTTTTCTCTAAGCAGGGAAAATAAACTTTCTAGGCAGAGAAAAAATTTTCTCTCGGCAGGGAGTTGAAATGAATCCTGTGTGGAAGTGCCCCCGCTGTTAATTGCGGAACTGCAGTCCTGCGCCGTTGGCATCGACCGTGACGGGTTTGTCGCGGCTGACCTCCTCGGCCAGGATGCGCTTCGACAGGTCGTTGAGCACGAGGCGCTGGATGGCGCGCTTCACAGGACGTGCACCAAACTCTGGGTCGTAGCCCTGGTCGGCGATGTAGTCGATGGCAGCATCGGTCACGCGGAGGGTGAACCCTTGTGCTTCCAGCATCCGACAAACACCGTCCATCTGCAGACGCACCACGTTGGCAATCTCCGTCCGCGTCAGCGGCAGGAACATGATGGTCTCGTCGATACGGTTGAGGAACTCCGGCCGGATGGTCTTCTTCAGCATCTCCATCACCTGTGTCTTAGTCTCGGCCACGATGGTGTCGCGGTTGTTCTCATTGAGTTTCTCGAACTCCTGTTGGATGAACTGGCTGCCCAGGTTAGAGGTCATGATGATGATGGTGTTCTTGAAGTTGACCGTACGCCCCTTGTTGTCGGTGAGTCGTCCGTCGTCAAGCACCTGCAGCAGGATGTTGAACACGTCGGGGTGTGCCTTCTCTATCTCGTCGAAGAGCACGACGGAGTAGGGTTTGCGGCGCACGGCCTCGGTGAGTTGTCCGCCCTCGTCGTAGCCCACGTAGCCCGGAGGCGCACCAATCAGTCGCGAGACGCTGAACTTCTCTTGGTATTCGCTCATATCGATACGCGTCATCATCGTCTCGTCGTTGAACAGGTAGTCGGCCAACGCCTTGGCCAGCTCGGTCTTTCCGACACCCGTAGTGCCCAGGAAGATGAACGAAGCAATAGGCCGTTTCGGGTCTTGCAGTCCAGCGCGACTGCGGCGTACCGCATCGCTCACGGCGCGGATGGCCTCGTCCTGTCCGATGACGCGGCGGTGGAGTTCCTCCTCCAGGTGGAGCAGTTTCTCTCTTTCGCTCTGCATCATACGCGTCACGGGAATGCCCGTCCAGCGGCTCACCACCTCGGCAATGTCGTCGGCCGTCACTTCCTCGCGCACCATGGCCTCGCCACCCTGCGTGCTGCGCAGTTGCTCCTGGATGTGGCGGATGTCGTCTTCCAGCGTCTTGAGCTTACTGTAGCGAATCTCGGCCACGCGCTCGTAGTTGCCTTCGCGCTCGGCGCGCTCAGCCTCCAACTTCAGGTTCTCCATCTGCTGCTTGTCCTCCTGTATCTTGTTGACCAGTTCTTTCTCGCCTTCCCACTTAGCGCGGAACTGCTTCTCTTGGTCGCGCAGGTCGGCAATGTCCTTGTCGAGCTGCTCAATCTTCGGCTGGTCATTCTCGCGCTTGATGGCCTCACGCTCTATTTCGAGTTGCTTGAGGCGGCGCGTGATCTCGTCCAACTCGTCGGGCACGGAGTCGCGCTCCATACGCAGCTTGGCGGCAGCCTCGTCCATGAGGTCAATGGCCTTGTCGGGCAGGAAGCGGTCGCTGATGTACCGCTCGGAGAGTTTTACGGCGGCGATGCAGGCGTCGTCTTGAATACGCACCTTATGGTGGTTCTCGTAGCGTTCCTTCAGTCCGCGCAGGATGGAGATGGCACTCAGTTCGTCCGGTTCGTCCACCATCACGGTCTGGAAACGCCGCTCCAGGGCCTTGTCTTTTTCGAAGTATTTCTGGTATTCGTTCAGCGTGGTGGCACCGATGGCGCGCAGTTCGCCGCGTGCCAATGCTGGCTTCAGGATGTTGGCAGCGTCCATAGCGCCTTCGCCTCCACCAGCACCCACCAGCGTGTGGATCTCGTCGATGAAGAGGATGATGCGCCCCTCGCTCTTCGTCACCTCGTTGATGACACTTTTGAGGCGTTCCTCAAACTCACCCTTGTACTTGGCTCCAGCCACCAGTGCGCCCATGTCGAGCGAATAGAGTTGCTTGTCCTTTAGATTCTCAGGCACGTCGCCGCGCACGATGCGCTCGGCCAGTCCTTCCACGATGGCTGTCTTTCCCGTACCAGGTTCGCCGATGAGGATCGGGTTGTTCTTCGTGCGGCGCGACAGAATCTGCAGTACGCGGCGAATCTCGTCGTCACGCCCGATTACTGGGTCGAGTTTGCCAGCGCGCGCCTGTTCCACCAGGTTCTTGGCGTACTTGTCGAGACTCTGGAAGTTCTCGTCGCCACTCTGGCTCTTCACGTTCTGCCCTTGCCGCAGCTCCTGAATGGCGGCGCGCATCTCCTTCTCGTTGCAGCCTGCATCGCGGAGAATACGGCTGGCCGTGGAGTTCACCGTGAGCAGTGCCAGCAGGATGGGTTCCACGCTGACGAACTCGTCGCCCATCTCCTTGGCGTTCTCCATGGCTTTGCCGAGCACCGCGTTAGTGTCGTTCGACAGGTAGGGCTGGCCGCCCTGCACCTTAGGCAGGTGCTGGATGTCCTGATCCACGAGCGTGGCAATCTGAGTGGCGTTGACGCCCAACTTTTGGAAGATAAAGGTGGCCACGTCCTTGGCCTTCGTCAAGATGCCTTTCAGCACGTGGGTAGGTTCTATGGTCTGCTGGCCGTTGCTTTGAGCCGTGTTGACCGCCTCCTGCACCACCTCTTGTGCCTTGATTGTAAACTTGTCAAATGTCATATTGTTGTCCTCCTAATTTTTTTGTTTCTTTTTGTTTTGTTGTTCATAGGCCTTCTATCTCAAGACTTGTGCCCAACTGTTTGTTTGTGCCATTTAGGCATAAAATGTGCCTTTTTGACAGTGTTTATTTTATGTTTCCCTCACTTAATCGTACCTCTGAGGCTTCGCCTCGAAGGTACTTTCGCTTCGGAAATAAAAAAGAAAACTCGATTTCTTTTTGTATTTTTCTCGCTTATTCGTACCTTTGCAGCATGACAACGGAAAACGGGAAAACGAGTGGAAACACTCCGACAACAGCAGAAGAACTGCAGACCATCGCAAGCAAGTTGGCCAACATCAGTACCTTGGACGGGTATCCGCTGAATGCAGATGTCATGGGGCAGATACTGTACGTCTGCTTCAACGCACTGCAACCCGAACAGGCCGACACACTATTGCAACTGCTTATGCGCATCGTCAACAAGGCTGAACGGGCTGAAGTGACGGAGGTACGCCCCAAGGAATTGGAGTGCGACGTGGTGCGCTTCCAGAACAACAAAGATAAGTGGGTGGCACTGGTCGGACTACTGGACGGCTACCCCTATGAGATTTTTACTGGTCTGCAGGATGACGACGAAGGAATCCTGCTGCCGAAGTCTGTCACCCACGGGAAAATCGTCAAGCAGATCAACGACGACGGAACGAAACGCTACGATTTCCAGTTCGTTAACAAACGGGGCTATAAGACCACCGTGGAAGGGCTTTCCGAGAAGTTCAACCCCGAATACTGGAACTACGCGAAGCTCATCTCGGGTGTGCTGCGCTATCGGATGCCCATCGCCCACGTGGTGCGGCTGGTGGCCTCGCTCCAGTTGCAGAACGAGAGCATCAACACGTGGAAGGTGGGTGTGGAACGCGCACTGAAGAAATATGTGAACGACGGCACGACCGTGGAAAAGGAGGGCGACGATGCTGTCGGACAGTAAGATCATTCTCCGCAAGGCACGCTTCCATGCCTATCACGGTGTAGCGGAACAGGAGCGCATCGTAGGCAACGACTATGAGGTCAGCATCGAAGCAGACTCCGACATGACCCGAGCCATGCAGACCGACAATCTGGAACACACCGTCAACTACGCTGACCTCTAT
>CAVAIX010000070.1:0-10292 GCA_963588695.1 Bacteroidaceae bacterium
GTCCCACGCTGCAGGGAAGCCCGGACGGATGATGCAACGGCCATTCAGGGCATCGGGTGTGATGCCATAGAGACCTTGGATAAAGGTACGCGAGGCGATGCCAGTGCAGTCCGTAAAGTCACGATAACTCTCACCAAGTATTTTATCGAACTGGGAAATCTGCCCGAAGTTGCCGGGACTTTGTCCGAGATACATGAAGTCAAGCACGTTGGCCTTCAATAGTTTATACGCCTCTTCTGTACGTCCTGCTTGATAGTAGGCCAGCGTGGTGTGTAGCACCTCTGCCATCGCCACATTGTTCAGGCTCCATTCGTAAGGTTGCCAGTTGGAGGTACTGATGGTCTCATACTGCTCCCCATCAGCCATAAACGGGATATGCGGAATCTCACGGTCAACATAGTGGGTGGCCTGCCAAGCCTGCTCTGGCGAACACGCCTCACTGTCTATCGGTGTGTAGATACTCCATACGGCGGCGCTCTTGTGCAACTGCTTATGTCCCATGAAGTCCTGAAATTCAGCCCAGTGTCCCCCGTCCTTCAGCCAGAGCCGCTCGTTCATCGCCTTGAGGATGGCCTCGGCCTCCTCGCGATAGGGCTTGGGGTCTTCTCCGATAATCTCGGCTATACGGGCTGCCAGCAGGTTGCCCCGGTAGTTGTAGGCCGAGGAGTGGGCGACGGCTCCGCTGTTGTATTGCAGGGCATCGCTGGCCCAGATGCAGCAGTAGGCATCGTAGAGGTGGTCGCCATCGGGATCCCAGCAGTTCTTCTCCCAGGCCAAATGGCTCTTGATGACGGGCCACATTTTCCGCATATAGGTCGTGTCGGCATCGAACTGGAAGTGCCACAGCAACTCATCGATGAAGACCAGGTTCATATCGTAGTGCTGGAATGAGTGGTTACGCTCCGGCACATTGCAGATGTAGCCGTTGCTATACAGAGGCGTACCCCATTCGTAGGCTCCACGGGCCAGGTTGTTGGAGGCATCCATCGTGTGGGGCTTCGTCACGGGTTCCGTGGTCACCTGACTCTTGGCGTATGCATCGAAATGGATACGCTGACGGTCGGGCATACCCAAGAAGTCGCCGGCATACGCCCCGCGCCAGCCAAGGTAAGGTGAATACCAGCCTACAGCACCGTGCATCCAGCTCTGTCCGTTCCAGGCTCCGTCGGCAGCCGTCACCATCGCACCACCGATGGTGTTCAGATAAGGGTCGGGGGTGTCGAAGGTCACCATGTCGGCCAGTTGTCTGCGGGCTGTCTCTGCCGCATCGTATCTCTTGGTAAAGTTGCCTGTCCGCAAGGTCTCGCCCTCCACAGCGATATAGGCGGCTGACTTTCCGACAATGACAGAGGCCACACTCAGATAGTCGGGGTGTTCAGGCGCTTCGAACCATCCAGGCTGCTCAAACTTGCCGATATCGCCAAAGCGCACGAACTTCTCCACCTTCGAGTGGCACAATCGTCCCTCAATCTTTATTTTTCCTTTGATGCCTGAAGCGGTAAACTTCCACACACCGCCCTCTATGTCAGGGTAGGCCAGGACGGAGATGCGCAGTTCACCCTCGCCAAAGCGACGGTCTTTCAACACATAGTCCCTGCGACCCGCCTCATAACGGGCTTCGCAGTAGTCGGTGGAGTCAAGACTGACCACCTCCTGGCCTACAAAAGCCCGGAACTGTATGTTGTCTCCTCGCCTGCCGTCAGAGACTGCAAATACAGGGCGGTCGCTCGTCTCTATCCGATAGATGGTATGACTACCGTAGAGTGCCCGTGTATAGCGGTTCTGACCGTTGATACAGACGAAAGCCCTGTCCTCGGGGTCGTAGTTCTTCATATGCAGAAAACTGCGCAAAGTTGTCGTTCCTATTTCCGAGGAGGGCAGGAAGTCATCGGACGACATATAGCGGAGGATGCCTTGGCGAAGGGCCTGCACCTCAGGGCGGTTGACATTGAGGTCAATGGAGGATACCACGAGGCGGCCCTTGCCGACACGGGCTTCGAAGAGCAGGGCAAGATGGTTGTTGCGTTCAAAGTTGTCAATGACTTGAACAATGGGATGCAGGTCGCTAGGTAGGTCGTTGATCACCATCACGGGATTGTGCTTCGCCATGTGCCACCACTGCCAGTCGGAATGACTCTCGGTAGGGAAGTCACGGAAGATTGCACTCGTGGTGTCACAGAGCAGTCCCATCGTTCCAGCAGGATGGTACTTCTTGAACATCGGGTAACACCAGAAATCGGTGATGAAAGCCCCGTCGATATGCTTCTGTAAGGTCGTGGTGTCAGCGAGGAGCAGCACCTTACCGCCCTGTTCCAACGTCTTGAATGTCTGATTATCCATACAATGGGTGATGTAGACTGCACCATCATCTGACGGCGACTGGCTGTCGGTGAATACCCAAATGGGATATTGATTCCGGTAGTTGCCAACGCGGAGTGTCAGCATCAACTTTTGGTTTGACTTGATGGCTGAGAGAGGAAGAGCTATCTTTCCCAACGTGCTGACCTGTCCCTGTGGAACGGCACTGGGCTGCAACGCCCCCGAACAGATAATGTTGCCGTCTGCACCGCTCAACTGCCAACTGACCGTTTCCGCCGACAGATCTTTCGGCCCATAGTTGGCCACTTGTGCCTCGGCAAAGAAGGTCTCACCACTCTTCCAGATGCGTTTCTCCATCCTCACCAGCGGCACCACCTCACAGCAAAACTGCCGCCATTCGTCAGGAGTGATGAGCCCCTTACTGTCCATGAAGGCATCGAGGATGCCCACCAATGCCGTGCCCTGGCCTGGGAAGTCCTGCAGGTCAAGCAACTGGAAGCCGCCGAAACCGGGCGTGCGCAGGGCGGTCTCGATGTCCTCACGATAGCACTCCACGGCCAATGCGCCAGAGTTGCGGAAGAAGTCATCGGCCTGCTCCAGCATCCCTGCATTGGTCAGACGCTCACGGAACACCTCAAAGTTGCGCGCCTCAACCACCCTCTTGTACTTCCCAATTTCCTTGAAGTTAGGAAACACTTGATACTGCCCTATCTCATGGCCGATGACCGGCACGCTGATGCCCTCAATGGCTTTACGGTAGTCGCGCATCGTGCCGCAGTCCTCATTATTCACGTGACCTTTGGTGTGTACAGGATAGGAACCGCGCACCTCGTAGCCGTCGGTGTCCTCATAGTAATGGCCGGCATCATAGTGCCCTCGCGTAAAGGTGGTCGTCCAGTAGTCATCGCCCACGGGCAGACGGGGATTATTAAGGAAGTTGTTTGAGCCTTGCGCATAGCATTTCGTGTCGTCGTAGTCACGATAGGTACGAATCAAATCGGCCATCACCTCCATAGACCCCGACATCTCGTTGCCCAAAGCCATCATTACGAACGAGGGATGGTTGCCGAACGCCTTCAGCATCCGCAGCCCTTCCTCACGCAAGTATTCCGTACGTTGTCTCACCGGGTCATTGTCGGTTTTCTGCTCCACGTCATTCCTGTCCACCTTGGCCTTGGCTCCGATGCTGCCCCATACGGGCAACTCGGGTTGCATATAGATGCCCACGATGTCGGCAGCCTCAAAAGCGGCCTCGGGTGGACACCACGTGTGGAAGCGATAGTGGTTGATGCCGTAGTTCTTGGCGATACGCATCACGCGCACCCACTCGTCAACGGTCATCGGGGCGTGCCCCGTCAGGGGGAATACACAAGCATCATGTTTTCCGCGCAGAAACAGCGTCTTGCCATTGCAGCAAAATTGTGTGCCTCGCGTAGTAAACTCCCTCATGCCGAAGCTCACTGTGCGCTGACTGCTGGCCGCTTTGGAAGTATAGGCGATTTGTATCTTGTAGCGGTTCGGTTCAAACTCATCCCATAGTTTGGCATCGGGAATCGGCACGTCAAATGTCATCCACGTTCCAGTCTTTCCTTTACAGGGGAAGCGTCGGGCTGGAATGCCCTCGCCCGTGACCGCCAACCTGCCGTTTGCCGAAAGGCCCGCATCACTGGCAAACTTCACCTTCAGCCGCACGCGACTGTTCTTGACATCAGGAATTACCCGCACATCGTCCATCCAAAGGTGGTCGGTCTTTCGCAGTTCAATGCGTCCTACAATGCCGTTCCAGTTGGTCTGTGTCTGGTCGCTCAGCTGGTGCGGGTCGCCCACGGGCGGCAGGTCTTTGTTGTCTACCACGACCGTGATGCGGTGACGGCCAGGTGTGACAGCCTTGGTCAAGTCGTAAATTTGAGCCGTGACGAGCGAGTTCTGACTGCCCAGACAAATGGAGTCAACCCAGACGGTGGTGGTCTTTGTGCGCTCCATCAGGAACGTGATGTGCTTGCCTG
The DNA here is from genome assembly GCA_963588695.1 of Bacteroidaceae bacterium. Lineage (GTDB taxonomy): Bacteria > Bacteroidota > Bacteroidia > Bacteroidales > Bacteroidaceae > Prevotella. The sequence goes on from CAVAIX010000070.1 coordinate 4,326, forward strand.
CCCACGATGGCGGGATATCCACCTCCCGTTCGTAGCGCGCCTCACCTTTAAAGGGACGGACGCGTGTCAAGTGATTTAGTTCTCGTCTGTCGTTGTATGCGCCTTTCCCCGCCGTCTCCGTTGTTCCTGGCAGATAGATGGTATCATTCGTTTGGAAGGTCCACACCCCTTGAAGACTGATGACTTCATCGTCGGCGAAGCCATTCAGTCCAAGGGTCAACAGTATGGTTACAAGTACTTTTCTCATAGTCTTATTTCTGTAGGGTGATGCCCATCAATCCGATGACCACATCGTTACTGAGGGTGGTCAGCGTGAGGCTCTTGAGTTGTTTTTGTGGATTGAGGCGCAGGTCGAGCAACTGTCCAGCACCGCCGTCAATCAGTCGGCCGTAGATGCCTTCGAGGTTCAGTTCCTTGCCCAGGTTACGACTTACGATATCTGACATAAAATGAACACGGTAAGGATGCTTTCCCTCCACGCGGAAAGCATACTGGTCGTAATAGTAGTCCTGTTCGATGGGACACCAGTTATCGGGGTTCACCAAGTCAAGTGTCTGCTGTGTGCCGTCGGTATAGGTGACGGTGATGCGTCCGTTTTCTATACGGCTCTGCATGTGGTTTGTCGTGCCGGCCATCAGCAGATAGGCGTGGCTGGCCTTACCCTTTAGTGGGATGGTCACGCTGTCAGGATAGTTATCCCACAGACTGGTATAGACGATGTTCCGTCCCTCGGCTTTCGAACGGAAGGGAATCTGCTTGCTGATGTCCTTTAGCTGTGCGGTATAGATATCTTTCTTCACCAATGTGCGGAACACGGAGTCGTTGGAGCTGGCCGTGAACGTCGGGTGACACCACTCGCCGAATCCATTCTTCGGAATACGGAGCGTGGTGAAGGGCGAGGCTGGCGATACGTATTCATTTTTGAAGATGTCCGTTACATTAGCATTTAATTGCTTGTCGAAGTTGACCGTGACGAGCTTTTTCTCGTTGATGTCGTCAAACGTATTACCCATATCCTTGCCAGCGTTTCCACTCCGTGTCCAGGCCAGCATGTCAACCGCTGGTTCCTGCGGATTGCTGACGGTAGGAAGTTCGATGTGCTGGGTCTGGTCGCTACTGAAGACCGTTTCTTTATAGGTTCCATAACCTGTATTCTGCCGGATGACCAGTTGCAGTGGACGGGTGAAACGCTGCGTGATGTCGTAGATTTCCTTGCCGTTCTCGCGCCGGAAACTGAAGTCGATATAAGAGGTATGTACCGAGGCACTGTCCCATTCGGTGGGGAACCCCGGACGGATAATGAGCTTGCCGTCCAAAGCCTGTGGACTGATGCCATAGAGACCTTCGATGGCCGCTTTGGCCGTGACGGCAATGTTGTCGGCAAAGTCGCGGTAGGTCTCGCCACGCGCTGCGTCATAGTAGCTCACCTGTCCCATATTGCCAGGCGAAGCACCGAGATACATCTCGTCGAGCAGCACGCCTTTCAGCAGCCGGAACGCCTCATTGGTGCGTCCAGCATGGAAGAAGGCCAAAGCCGTATGCATCTCCTCGGCAGGAGCCACGTTATTAATGCTCCAGTCGTAGGGCATCCAGTTGGTCGTGCTCAACGTATAGTATTTCGGTTGCTCTCCTGCGATGCGAATGGGAATGTGCGGGGTGTTGTTGTCCACCCATTTCGTGGCAGCATAAGCCTGCTCGGGCGTACACGCATAGCTATCTATTGGTGTGTAGACAGTCCAGAGGGCGGCACTCTCATGGCGACGTTGCAGCCCCATCAGGTCTTGGTATTCTGCCCAACAGCCTTTGTCCTTCATCCACAGACGTTCGTTCATGGCCTTCAGAATTTTGTCGGCCTCGCGGCGGTAAGGTGTTGCATCTTCTCCGAGGATCTCCGCAATACGCGCTGCCAACAGGTTGCCACGGTAGTTGTAGGCCGAGGAGTGGGTCACACCACCGCTGTTGTAATACAGTCCGTCACTGGCCCAGATGCAGCAGTAGGCATCATAGAGACCGTCGTCGTTGGGATCCCAGTTTCTCTTCTCCCAGGCAAGGTGGCTTTTCAGCACTGGCCACATTTTCCGCAAATACGCTGGGTCTGCATCAAACTGAAAATGCCACAGCAGTTCGTCGATATAGCTTAGGTTCATGTCGTAGTGGTGCATCAGGTCGTTGCGGTGGGGCAAGCGGCAGATGTAACCATTCGAGTACATCGGTGTGCCCCACTCATGGACACCCCGACAGAGGTTGTTCAGCGTGTCGGGCGTGGCATGAGGACGGGTACAGGGCACGTCCCTCACCTGACTCTCGGCATAGGCATCAAAATGGTGGACGGCACGATCGGGCCAACCGAGGAAGTCACCCATGTAAGCACCGCGCCAGCCCGCCAGCGGCACACGCCACACCACAGCTCCGTGCAGGAACGTGTCGCCGTCCCAGCAGCCGTCGCCGGAGGTGGCCAGTACGCCGCCCAAGGTGTTGAAATAAGGGTCGGGCGTTTTGAACACCACCCACGAGGCGAGTGCCTTGCGATGGGCCTCGGCCTGTTCATAGTCGGCCTTGTTCTTGGCCTGTGCCTGCGTGTCGGCTGGAGTCGAAACGGCCAGTGTCTGGTTTACCACGGTGGCATAAGTCGTGTTGTTCGTGACATTCCATGTCTTGGTCTGCAACTGTTTCGGGATAGCCGGGGCATCCAGCGAACCGGGCACCTCGGCACCCATGTCGCCCCAGCGTTTCAGGTTCTGAATCTGTATCTCGCAGACGCGGCAGGTCATCTCCACCTGTCCGGAAAAGCCCTCAGTAGCAATCTGCCAGATGCCACCCTGACGGTCTGGATAGGCCAGCACGGACATGACGACTTTTCCCTGCCCCCAACGGTGGTCGGTCAGCACATAGCTGCGGCGGCCTGCCGTATAGCGAGCCTCGCAGTGGTCGGCATCCACCAGATTGACGGTTGTCTTTCCGTTCAGGGTCAACAGAAAACCGACATTACGGCTGTCCCTCATCTTGTACGTCACGAATACAGGACGGTCGCTGGTCTCCACGCGGTCTTCATCGTGACTGCCGTAGAGGGCGCGCGTGTATTTGTTGTTTCCATTCACGCACACAAAGTCCTGCCCGTCTGGTCTGTACTGCCAGGTACGCTCGGCATTGGGGTCGTTCAACTTGATTTCAATGGTCTTGATGTGTTCGGCCAGCGATGCTGCCTGTTGCGCGTAAGTGCAGAGCGGTGCGGTCAGCAGCGCAGTTCCAAGTATAATTTTCTGATTTGCTTTCATTGCTTGCTTACTTTTTGATGTGTTGTAGGAAGTCGATTTCGATGATGCGCAGTTCGCTATTGACAGCCTCACTGCCTGGAGTCTTGAAGAGGTCGAGTTCGCCAGCTGTCGGAGCCGCCACCTCCACGATGCCGCTGAAACCGTCGCCCTGCGTAGAGGCGGCTGTCTGCCGGATGGTGATGGTCTTGGCCTTGACGGGGTTGGCTATAGGTAGATGGACGTAGCCGAGAGTCTTAGGTGTCTCGCCCTTCCAGATGAGGGTCTGGTCGGCATAAATCTCCAATGGATAGCTGCGCATGCGCCAACCCGTCAGTTTGATGTCTATCTGTTCGACGGGCGTGTCCTCCTTCAGGGTGTAGGTAATCCATGCGGTGTTCGCCTTACCGTCATTCTTCCACTCGGAGAGTTCGTTGTCATCAAAACTCTTGCCAGCATTTTCTGCATCGTAGCCAGCCGTTGCCGATGCGATGGGAATGGTGCGCAGATGGTCGGTGTAGGAAGGCACCTTGTATTTTGTCTCTCCGCGCTCCAAGTAACAGGGCAGCACATCGGAGGCAAAATAGGTGCTGAGACCGCCCTGATTGTCAATGCCCTTGGTGTCGAAGGCTATTTCCACAGGAGTCAGTCCCTTGGCAGTGGCTCGAACCACCACGTGTCCAGCCTGTCGGGTAGAGCGCACCATCACACGGTTGATGCCACACTCCACGGGGAGTGTTGTGTCGAGAATATGATTGTCGCGGTTGGGACTCTTGGCCGTTCCGCCCAACCATTCGCCAGGACCAGATACCTCAAAGGAAACCAGACGATTGTCGAGTGGGCAGCGACGCCCCTGCTGGTCGACCACCTCGGCCTGGATGATGGCGATGTCGTTGCCATCGGCACGGGTGCCTGTAGGATTCTCGATGAGCGAGAGCACAAGACGATGCGCGTCGCCAGACGTTTCTATTTGGTCTTCCGACTCCACGTTGCCATCCTTTCCCAGTCCGACAGCCTTCAGTGTTCCGGCCTCCCATGCCACATCCTTGATGGTGTGCAGGAAGTCTGCCTCGGCCTCGGCCTTTCCCACCGAATGACCGTTCACGAACAGTTCCACAACGGGAGAGTTGCTGATGACATAGATGTCTTTCCGAATGCCCTCTTGGTAGTTCCAGTGGCCAACGATGTAGGTCTGCTTTTGGTCGTTTTCCACCCATCCACTCCACATCACTTGATGTGCTTTGTAGCCGACCTTGGGAATACGCATGGCATCTACCACACCGCTGACCCGGTAGTTGAACTCCGAGCGTCCGTGGGTGTTGGTCTCGGTAAAACAAATTTTTACACCGCCCGAGGAGATGCGCTCACCCATGCCAGGGCGCACGCGCCAGAAATCGTACCACGCCTTGACCTGGTTGACGGTCAGGCGGTCTTGATTTTGATTGTAGGCTGGAGCTGGAGCCTTGCGCAGGTAGGGTCCGTTGCCGTCTTGATGCCAAGGATAGGAATACTCATCCCAATAGAGGCGATAACCCTCGTCGCGGCAGTATTCCATCGCCCAGACGGGATGCTGACGACTCTTGTTGACGTAGAGCATCTCACCACCATACTCCGCCTCTTGGATGTCGAGCATCTCGCGGCTACCCGTGGCACGTCCGCCGTGGGGGTCGTACTGGTCGCGCACACGGATGAGGTCTATCATGTGTTCGCGGCTGATGCTCTCGTTGCCGCCTTCGTAGAAAAGGATGGAGGGATTGTTGCGGTTGTAGATGATGGCATCGCGCATCAGCTCCACGCGCTGCTCCCACTGCCGCCCGTCGCTGTCGCCCTCATGGTCACCAGCAGGCATCGCCTGAATTAATCCCACACGATCGCACGACTCCACCTCCTGTTTCGAAGGGGTGACGTGCATCCAGCGCACGGTGTTGGCGTTCTCCTCCACCATCAAGCGGTTGGAGTAGTCGCTCATCCAGGCTGGCTGATCCATACCCACGGCAGGCCATTCGTTGGTGGAGCGCTGGGCGAAGCCCTTCACCATCAGCACGCGATCGTTGAGCCATATCTTGCCCTCGGCGAAGCGCGTCTTGCGGAATCCCGTCTTCACCGACACGATGTCAGCGGAAGCATAGCCACCTGTCAGTCCACAGCGTACGGTGTAGAGATAGCCATAACCGACACTCCAGAAATGCAGTCCACCGACGGCCTTCTGCGCCTTGAGCGTAGCGGTCGCTCCTGCGGCAATGGTCTGTTTCTTACCTACGAAGCGAGCCACGCGTTTACCATTCATGTCCAGCAGTTCGATGTCCAGCCCCACGGTTTGTGCCGTATTGGTTTCGTTCTTTACCTGACTTTCCACATGAACCGTGGCCTTGCGCTTGGCAATATTGATGTCGGAGGCATAGACATAAGTGCCTGTCGTTCCGAGATTGGAGTAGAGCGGCAACGTTTGGTACAGCAGTTCTGTCACATAGAGGTTGACGTTTTTGTTGATGCCGCCGTAGTTGGCATTGAAACTCATGTCGTTCCACTGGTGTTTCACGCCCGACGAACGCTCCACGTAGGTCGAGCGACTGTCAACGCGTACGGCCATCTCGTTCTTTCCTTTTTTTATATAAGGTGTAATGTCGAAGCCAAAGGCCATTACGCCGTTGTCGTTGTAGCCCACCCACTGACCGTTGACGTAGACATCGGCACACATCCGCACGCCCTCAAACTC
>CAVAIX010000071.1:0-10179 GCA_963588695.1 Bacteroidaceae bacterium
CGGCGATGCTCCTCTCCTACTTCGTGGGGCAGAAGAAGTACCCCATCAACTATCCTGTGAAGGACATCCTACTATACGTTGTCCTTGCTCTCCTCCTCTTCGTCGGCATGACCGAGAGCAACAAGCACTGCCCCACCCTCGTGGCCAGCCTTGTCAACACGGCACTCCTCCTCGTCTTCGTCGCCTATCTCGTCAAAAAGGATTTCCCGTTGAAGAACCTGCCTGTGGTCGGGAAATATCTCAGAAAGTAAACCCGTTTGGAGATATGAACAAGCAACTCGCTCGATTGATGCAGGCCATGATTCAGTACGATAGTGGAGGTGGGCTTCGCCTTCGGTTTGGCCACACACCTGTTCAAGCAGAAAGGGTAGCTGCCACGGAAGGAAAGTGCAGAAAAATGGAATATAGACCGATGAGGAAATATGTGATTCTATGGTGCGTACTTGCCTTGTTATGCGGAGCGGCAAGTGCACAGACAAGTGACAGTCTCACAACAGCGCAGCAAAGGCACTGGAATTTTACCGATTCCAAGCTTTATCAAATGACGTTCGCGGGTGCGCCACTCATCGTGACGGGACTCGTCATGAAGGGCGAGGACACCCATTTTCGCAGACTACGCAATGACTACGCTAAGGAGTTCCACCGTCCCTTCGACAACTATACGCAGTACGTTCCAGGTGCGGTGATGTTGGGCATGAAGGCCTTCGGTGTGGAGGGTAGGAGCGACTGGAACAGGATGCTGGTCTCCGATGCCTTCTCCATGGTGCTGATGGCTTCCGTGGTGCAGTCGATGAAACACACGACGGACGTGACGCGTCCAGACGGCACCGACAACCATTCCTTCCCGTCCGGACATACGGCCACAGCTTTTATGACAGCCACCATGCTGACCAAGGAGTACGGACACGTCAGTCCTTGGATTGGAGTAGGTGCCTACACCTTCGCCACGGGGACGGGACTGATGCGCATCGCCAACAACAAGCACTGGCTCAGCGACGTGCTGACGGGGGCAGGCATCGGCATCATCACCACCGAGTTAGGCTATTATCTTGCCGACCTTCTCTTCAAGGAGAAGGGTCTTCGCCATTACGACTCCACCAACGATGCCTTCTCGCGTCAAGACAATCCGTCGTTCTTAGGCGTCTATTTCGGTGTGAACATCCCATTGAGCCATTACGACCTCTCGGAAACGCAGGAGTTCCGCACCTCGTCTGGCAGTTCGGCAGGTCTGGAAGGGGCTTATTTCTGGAGTCCTTATACAGGTGTTGGAGGCCGATTTACAGCCTCCAACACACACATTATAACGAAAGAGGAGCGCGCCGGGAGCGTGGCCGAAGACAACAACTTCGATGCCGTATCGCTGATGGCTGGTCCCTATTTTTCCTATCCGCTCACCTCGCGGTGGAGCATCGGCAGCAAACTGCTGGCCGGCTACGTCTCCTATCCTCGGCTGGAACTGTCCAACGGCAACACCATTGCCCAAAGGGGCGGTGCGTGCTTCGGCAGCGGTCTCTCCCTGTCCTTCAAAGCACGGGAGCGATACGGTCTCCGCTTCTTCCTCGACTACAACTTGCAACCGTCACACAGTCCGCACAGCAGCGAGTGGATGAATACGCTGGCCGTAGGCTCCACGTTCGGTATTCACTTCTGACGAATTACTCTGCTACAGGCACTTCGGCAGCGCGGAAGCTGTCGAGGTCTTCCACCTGGAACTGTTGGATGTACGCAGCCTTTCCGAGCACATCCTCCTCAGCCATGCGCACATAGACGTTGGCCGACTTCTCGAAGAGTTCGGGAGCGCGTGTGGCATCGTCGAGAATGAGGAGCGACATCACAATCTCGCAGGTCATGTCGTAGAGGCGGCGAGCCAAGAAGTCGTGAGCCTCCTGACTGTTCAGCTCCTTCACGCGGTTGAGAGCAGTCTCGTAGACGGGGATGAGTTTCTCCACGCGAGCCTTCAGCGGCTGGAGCGACGTTGCCACCTCGGCAGCAGCCATGTCTTGAATGTTCTTAAGCATGGTGCCATTGGTGATGTAACGAATGGCGGCCACCACCTGCAGCTGTGTCGTTCCCTCGTAGATGGAGAAGATGCGTGCATCGCGGAACAGCCGCTGGCTCTTGTACTCCATGATGAAGCCCGAACCACCATGGATGCTGATGGCATCGTAGGCGTTTTGGTTGGCGTATTCCGAGTTCATTCCCTTAGCCATGGGTGTGAAGGCATCTGCCAACCGCTGGTATTTCTTCATCTCCTGCTTCTCCTCGGGCGTGAGTTTGCGGTCGCGCTCAATGTCCTCCAGTGCCTTGTAGATGTCTACGTAGCGAGCGGTCTGATAGAGCAGGGAGCGTCCAGCGTCCAACTTGGCCTTCATGCGCGAGAGCATATCGTAGACGGCAGGGAAATTAATAATCTTCTCGCCGAACTGGGCACGCTCCTTGGCATAGGCCAATCCCTCGTTATAGGCTTCCTGTTCCACACCGACGCTCTGTGCGGCGATGCCGAGGCGTGCACCATTCATCAGTGCCATCACGTATTTGATTAGTCCGAGGCGCGTGCTACCGCACAGCTCCGCCTTAGCATTCTTGTACGTCAGTTCGCAGGTGGGCGAGCCGTGGATGCCGAGCTTGTGCTCGATGTGGCGCACGTCAACGCCGCCCTGGTTCTTGTCGTAGATGAACATAGACAGGCCACGACCATCCTTCGTGCCCTCTTCCGAACGAGCCAACACGAGGTGGATATCGGAGTCACCATTGGTGATGAAACGCTTCACACCGTTCAGTCGCCAGCAGTCCTCCTTCTCATCGTAGGTGGCCTTGAGCATCACGCGCTGCAGGTCACTACCAGCATCTGGCTCGGTCAAGTCCATCGACATGGTCTCGCCAGCGCAGACGCGTGGGATATACTTCTGACGTTGCTCCTCGGAGCCGAACTCGTAGAGCGTGTCAATGCAACTCTGGAGACTCCAGATGTTCTGGAAACCAGCATCAGCAGCCGAGATGACCTCGCTGAGCATGGAGAACACCGTGTTAGGCAGGTTGAGACCACCGTAGCGGCGAGGCATGGAAACGCCATGTAGGCCAGCCTTGCGCGTGGCATCAATGTTTTCGAACGTCTTCGAGGCGTAGATCATACGTCCGTTCTCCAGGTGCGGCCCTTCTAGGTCTACACTCTCGGCATTCGGTTCGATGATGTTGGCCGCCACGTCGCCTGTGATGTCGAGAATCTGCTTGTAGTTCTCGATGGCATCGCTGTAGTCAACGGGGGCGTCCTCGAATTTATCTTTGTCTTCGTAGTTTCTCTCCTTGAGTTCTACGATGCGCTTCATCAACGGATGGTCGAGATGGAACGCGATTTCTGGATGATCGCTATAATAGTTAGCCATGTTATTTCGAATTTTGCTTGTAATACTTGATGAGTTTCGGCACGACCTCCTCGACGGTTCCCACGATCACGTAGTCTGCAATCTTGTTGATGGGTGCGTCGGGGTCGCTATTGACGCTGATGATGATGCCCGAGTCCTGCATACCAGCGATGTGCTGAATCTGTCCGCTGATGCCGCAGGCGATGTACACTTTGGGGTGTACAGTGACTCCGGTCTGTCCAATCTGTCGGTCGTGGTCAATCCAGCCAGCATCAACGGCAGCACGGGAGCCTCCCACTTCGCCATGGAGCACCTTGGCCAGTTGGAAGAGTTGGTCGAAGCCCTCCTTCGAGCCGACGCCATAACCACCAGCCACGACGATGGGTGCACCCTTAAGGTTATGTTTGGCTGCCTCAACGTGATGGTCGAGCACCTTGACGGCGAAAGCCTCTACCGACACGTATTTCGACACTTCCGGGTAAACCACTTCGTTCTTGGCCTTTCCGTCGTAGACGGCCTTTTGCATCACACCACTGCGCACGGTGGCCATCTGCGGACGATGCTCTGGGTTAACGATGGTGGCCACGATATTTCCGCCAAAAGCGGGACGAATCTGATAGAGCAGATGGTCGAAGGTCTTGCCCGACTTCTTGTCCTCGTATGAGCCGATTTCCAGTTCGGTGCAGTCAGCGGTCAGTCCGCTGGTTAGCGACGACGACACACGTGGGCCAAGGTCGCGGCCAATGACGGTAGCTCCCATCAGGCAGATTTGCGGCTGTTCCTCCTTGAAGAGGTTGACGATGATGTCGGTGTGAGGTGCTGAGGTGTAAGGGAAGAGTCCCTCTCCGTCAAACACGAACAGCTTGTCGACACCATAGGGGAGAATCTGTTCCTCCACCTTGCCCTTAATGTCAGTGCCGGCCACCACAGCGTGCAACTCTACACCCAGTTCATTGGCGAGTTTGCGACCCTTGGTCAGCAACTCCTGAGATACTTCCTGTACCTGCGTACCTTCTATCTCAACATATACAAATACATTATTCATCTCGCTTATCCAATAATCTTTTCGTCCAACAATTCCTTAACCATTCCTTCGATGTCGGCATCGGAGGCTGTCAGCGTCTTCGACTCCTTGGCCTGAAACACAATGTTCTTCACGGCCTTCACCTTGGTGGGCGAGCCTGACAGTCCACACTGCTCCACGTCACCGTCGACATCAGCCACACCCCACTGGTTGAGGTTCAAGTAGGGGCGTTCTGCATAGAGGTGGTCGTAGGGCGTTCCCTCCTGCGGGCGTTCCAGCGGACAAGTGGCACGTTTGTATTTCATCACCAACTTGGCGTTCTGCGGGCGGCAGGGTGCAGCACTGCCGTTGACGGTGATCACCACGGGCAGGGGAGCCTCAACGGTCTCCACACCACCATCGATGATGCGGCGCACGGTAGCCTTTCCGCCTTCCACTTTCAGTATCTCCTCGGCATAGGTTACTTGGTTAAGACCCAGTTTCTGAGCCACCTGCGGTCCCACCTGTGCGGTGTCACCATCGATGGCCTGTCGACCACCAATCACGATGTCCACGTCACCGATTTTACGGATGGCGGTAGCCAGCGCATAAGAGGTGGCCAGCGTGTCAGCGCCCGCGAAGAGACGGTCGGTCAATACCCACCCCGTGTCAGCACCACGGTACAGTCCCTGGCGCACGATTTCTCCTGCACGCGGCGGACCCATCGTGAGGATTCCTACTGTCGAGCCTGGATGCTGCTCCTTCAAGCGGAGCGCCTGCTCCAGGGCGTTCAAATCTTCAGGATTGAAGATGGCAGGCAAGGCGGCACGGTTCACGGTGCCTTCTGCGGTCATGGCGTCCTTGCCCACATTCCGGGTGTCTGGCACTTGTTTGGCCAGAACGACAATCTTTAAAGCCATATAATTCTGATTTGTTGAATGTTCGAAATTTGGTGCAAAGGTAGTCTTTTTTGGGCAGGTGGCCAAATAAAATCGGAAATAACCGCACTTTTGTTTTGTACTTCGCACTTTTCTTCGTAACTTCGCGCTTTCAAGAGATGATAGACCGAGCGACCATTGAAAGGATCATGGACGCCACCAACATCGTGGATGTGGTGGGCGAGTTCGTTAGCTTGCGCAAGGCGGGAGTTAACTACAAGGGATTATGTCCGTTCCACGACGACAAGACACCATCGTTTATGGTGTCGCCCTCGAAGCAGATCTGCCACTGTTTTTCCTGTGGCGAGGGCGGCAATGCCGTCAACTTCCTGATGAAGCACGAGCAGATCACCTACCCCGAAGCACTGCGCTGGCTGGCTAAGAAGTACAACATCGAGATTCAGGAGCACGAGCTGACTGCCGAGGAGCAGAAAGAGCAGGGCGACCGTGAGTCGATGTTCATTGTCAATGAGTGGGCAAGCCAGTATTTCCACCAGATTCTGCAGAACGATGTGGACGGGCAGGCTATCGGCAAGCAATACTTTCGAAGTCGGGGCATCCGCGACGACATCATCGCCAAGTTCTGGTTGGGTTTTGCCCCCAACAAGCGCGACGCACTGCTCAAGGAAGCATTGCGCAAGGGCTACAAGGAGGAATACCTAATCAAGACGGGACTCTGCTACGCTGGTGAGCGCGGCACCTATGACCGCTTCGCCGGGCGCGCCATTTTTCCCTGGTTCAACGTCAGCGGCAAGGTGGTGGCCTTCGGTGGCCGCAAGCTCGACGCAGCTACCAAGGGTGTGCAACAGAAATACGTTAACTCGCCCGACTCTGACATCTACCACAAGGAACGCGAGCTCTACGGCATCTTCCAAGCCAAGAAGGCCATCGTCAAAAGCGACTGCGTCTACATGGTGGAAGGCTACACCGACGTGATTGCCATGCACCAGTGCGGACTGGAGAACGTGGTGGCCAATTCGGGCACAGCACTCTCCGTCTACCAAATCCGACTACTCCACCGCTTTACCCGAAACATCGTGCTACTCTACGATGGTGACGAGGCTGGCATCCATGCCGCCATACGCGGCACGGATATGCTGCTGCAGGAGGGCATGAACGTGAAGGTACTGCTGTTGCCCGACGGCGACGACCCAGACTCGTTCGCGCGGAAACACACGGTGGAGGAGTTCCGCTGTTACATCGAAGACCATCAGACCGACTTCATACAGTTCAAGACCGATTTGTTGCTGAAGGGTGTGCGCGACCCACTGAAACGCGCTGAGGCCATCAACTCCATCGTGCGCTCAATCAGCGTCATTGCCGACCCTGTCGTGCGCTCCACCTACTTAACCGACTGCTCGCGTCGCCTCGGTGTAGACGAGCGAACCCTGATCACACAGACCAATAAGTACATTGCAGAAGGGCGCGAACGGACTGCCGCCCCACAGGAAGAACCCACTGCGGAGGAAGAGCACGTAGAAGCGACCGCCTATGCAGCCCCCACGGATGCCACGGCAGAGATTGAGCGGCTACTGACCCAACAAGTGGTGCGCCACGGCGAAGAGGTTATCCTCGACAACCTGGAGACAGAAGACGGCCAGACGGTCAGCATGAACGTGGCTCAGTATATCGACTATGAGTTTGGCTGCGACGGTCTCTCCTTCTCCAACCCACTCTATAACACCATCCTGCGCGAGGCGGTGGAGCACTCGGCCGAGTCTAGTTTTCGCGCAGAAGCCTATTTCACGCGCCACCCTGACGTGGACATCAGCCATGAAGCCTCCCTCCTGGCCATTGACAACTACCAGTTGGGGCGCGGCTTTGAGATGCGACACACCGAGCAGACACTGCGCCAACAGGTGCAGCACCTTATGCTTGACTACCGTTACATCATCATCGGCCAGCGGCTGAAGGACATCAATCGACAGCTTCGGGAGTCGTCTGGCGACATGGAACGGACGCGGCAGCTGATGCAGTCGTACATGGAAACCAGCAAGCTCTACCACGAGTTGGGGCGGCAGTTGGGGCGCAGTTAAACCACACATCCACGAAGACTATGGCTACCGATTTGTTCCATCTGACGCTGACGGTACTGGCCGTAACGAGTATCCTTGCCGTCGTCATCCTCCACGTGGTCGCCACGCTGCATGTGCTGCTGGACAACCGTCAGCCAGACAAGACGATGGCGTGGATGATGGTCATCATCTTCCTGCCCGTCGTCGGTCTCCTCTTTTATTTCTTCTTCGGCATCAACTACCGGCGCGAGCGCATCATCAGCCAGCGGTCAATGGATCAGTTGACGAAACACTCCATGTTAGAGTTCGTCGGCCAGCAGGATCTGCACGTGGCCGAGGACTACCGACAGCTGGTAGACCTCTTCGTCAACCAGTCGTTCTCCCTGCCTTTCAAGGACAACAACATCGACATCATCACCGAGGGCAGCACTTTCTTCGACCGCCTACTGGATGACATCCAGCGGGCACGTCACCACATTCACCTCTGTATGTATATCTTCGAGGACGACAGCGTTGGCCAACGCGTTCGCGCAGCCCTTGAGGCGAAGGCCAAGGAGGGCGTGATCGTGCGCGTCATCTATGACGATGTGGGTTGCTGGCGCGTGCCCAACCGCTTCTTCGACGAGATGCGCGAGGCTGGCGTGGCCGTGCGCGCCTTCCTGCCCGTCCGCTTCCCCTCGTTCACGGGCAAGGTCAACTACCGCAACCACCGAAAGATCGTGGTTGTGGACGGACGCGTGGGCTATATCGGTGGCATGAACATCGCAGAGCGCTACGCCCAGGGTGTCCACGGCCAGCCGTGGCGCGACACCGTACTGCGCCTGTCTGGCAGTGGTGTCTACGCCCTACAGCGCGCCTTCCTTGTCGACTGGTATTTTGTGGATCGCACCCTTGTCAGCGACCGCAGCTATTATCCGCCGCCCGAGGCTGACAGTCCCCGTAACGACTGTCTGGTGCAGGTGGTGACGAGTGCCCCCACCTCCCCCTACCCCGAAATCATGCAAGGTTACGTGCGTATCATCTTGAATGCACGCCACTACGTGTATATCGAAACACCATATTTCATGCCCAACGACCCCGTTCTCTTCGCACTGAAGACGGTGGCCATGACGGGTGTCGACGTGCGACTGCTGTGTCCGCGCCGCGCTGACGCGTGGCTGGCCAGCTGGGCTTCGCGGTCTTATCTGCGCGAGGCGGAGGAAGCTGGCGTAAAGGTGTGGCTCTACACGGGCGGTTTCCTGCACGCTAAGATGTTAGTGTGTGACGATGCGCTCTCCACCTGTGGCTCCACCAATGTGGACTTCCGCTCTTTCGAGAACAATTTCGAGGCTAACGCCTTCATCTACGACAAGGCCACTGCGCTGCGCATGAAGCACGTCTTTCTGCGCGACTTGGAACAGGCCGTGGCGTGGACAAATGTCGGCAAGCGTGTACACCCCCGATTTGCTGTGCGTCTGTGGGAGAGCCTCACCCGGCTGTTTTCTCCGCTGCTCTGAACAGCGAGAAGTTGACACTGCCGTACTGTCGATGCTCCACAAACTGCGGATGTATGGAGAAGTCGTGGTCTTTGCCATGCTCAAAGACGAAGATGCCACCCTCTTTCAACAGTCCCTGCTGCAACACGAGATCGGGAATCTGCGGTAATTCCTTTAGGGCATAGGGGGGATCAGCAAAGATGAAGTCATACTGCTGGCGACACGAACGAACAAAGCGGAACACGTCGCCCCGGATGGGGATGCACGCCGTCGTGCCCAGTTTCTTTAGACACTCTTGGATGAAGCGGTGATGGTCGCGATCCGCCTCTACGCTGACCACCGTCTGGCAACCCCTCGACACGAGTTCGAGCGAGATGCTCCCCGTGCCCGAGAAGAGGTCAAGTGCCGAAGCCCCGTCAAAGTCAACGTAGCCCTTCAGCACGTTGAAGATGTTCTCCTTGGCAAAATCGGTGGTGGGGCGCGCCTTAAACGAGCGCGGAATATCGAAGTGCCTCCCCTTGTATATTCCCGTAACGATTCTCATCTTTCCCTTGTAAACAGTGTTGTGAGGTCAAAGGGCATCCCTTCCACTGCAGCAGACAGATTGAGGTCGGCTGCTGGACTGGCTGTGCGGACGCGCTGCACGTATTTTCGGACCTCCTCCGCGAGCCACTGTCCCTCGGGAACATCGCCCAAGAGGAACAACTCATCGCGGTTAGGCTCGAAACCTAACAGTTTCCAAACGTAGAGCATATAGTAGAGCGCATCGTGAGCGTCGCGCCCGTCGAAGGCATTGCAGAACTTGAAGCGGTTCTGCCCGTAACTGAATATGTCCAACTGGCGGTCGTGAAAACAAGCGTAGAGTCTGGCGCATCCACCACCGGGAGTCCCCCTGCGGTGCAGGTGTCGCCACACGGAAGCCATGGCCGCCATATAGTGCGCCTCAGGGTAGTGGTCTTCCACCACGCGTTTCACGTCCCTGTCCACGGCAAACAACACCGTGCAGTCCAAGTCGTCCATCACCGTAAGCCCCACCTCGTCTCGTTCATGCCCCGTGAAGGCGTGACGATATAGCACCTCCTTCTCCGTTTCTCGCAGCAGTTCCGTGGGCACTACTAACGTTGGCGAGACGACAGATACCAATACGTGGCGAGAGTTAACAACTGGCACTTCCCCCTTGCGGAACGCCTCACGCAAGTTAGCCGACAGTGAGATTCCACCCTTCATGGTGTAGGGACGGAAGTCCACCGCTCCGCTGCCACTGTCCCATACGGAAAACGACAGAGCACTGCGGCTCACACGGATAACAAGCTGTCCCTCGAAGGTGGTCTTATTGTTGTTGTCGGGCATCATTTCTGTGGGTTTAGAGGGTCGAGTGTTAGTGTT
>CAVAIX010000072.1:0-10111 GCA_963588695.1 Bacteroidaceae bacterium
GCACCATCCAGTCCATGGTGGCAGCACCATCGTGTACCTCACCAATCTTATGCGTCTTTCCCGTATAGAACAGGATGCGCTCCGAGGTGGTTGTCTTACCGGCATCGATGTGCGCCATAATGCCGATATTACGGGTCAAATGTAAGTCGCGATTTGCCATTTCTTTCTTCTCCTTATTATATAATTAGAATCTGAAGTGAGCAAAAGCACGGTTAGCCTCAGCCATACGGTGCATATCTTCCTTACGTTTGTACGCGCCACCCTGATTATTATATGCGTCCATTATCTCGGCAGCAAGTTTGTCTGCCATGGACTTGCCACTACGCTTGCGCGCGAAGGCAATCATATTCTTCATAGAGACACTCTCTTTACGATCCGGACGAATCTCGGTAGGCACCTGAAAGGTAGCACCACCGATACGACGGCTTTTCACCTCCACCTGAGGAGTAATGTTATCAAGCGCCTGCTTCCAAATCTCGAGAGCAGACTTCTCTTCGTTTTGCATCTTTCCCTTCACATTCTCAAGGGCATTGTAGAAAATCTCATAAGAGATAGACTTCTTACCATCATACATCAGATGGTTCACAAACTTAGACACCTTCTTGTCGTTGAAGACTGGATCCGGCAGGATCACACGCTTCTTTGGTTTTGCTTTTCTCATTTTTCTGTTTTTGTTTTGTTGTCTGCTTGGGGCTGTTCTTGCTTGTCCTTCAACACTCTCACGTGAGCATTTACTCAACCTGTCTTAACAATTCTCCAGCAAAACGTTTAACCTTTGTTTTCTTCGAGCCAAATAGCCCTCACCGGCTATCATTTCTTGGCCTTCGGGCGTTTAGCACCATACTTGGAGCGACGCTGCGTACGACTTGCAACACCTGCAGTATCAAGCGTACCGCGCACGATGTGATAGCGTACACCAGGAAGATCCTTAACACGTCCGCCACGAACCAATACAATGGAGTGTTCCTGCAGGTTATGTCCCTCTCCAGGAATGTAAGAGTTTACCTCTTTTTGGTTTGTCAGACGCACACGGGCTACCTTACGCATAGCCGAATTAGGCTTCTTCGGGGTCGTTGTGTAGACACGAACGCAAACTCCACGACGCTGAGGACATGAGTCCAAAGCGGGAGACTTGCTCTTGTCAACGAGCACCTTTCTGCCTTTTCTTACCAATTGTGAAATTGTAGGCATAATTGTTTGTTTTTTAATTTATTATATTGTTTATTATTACTCAACTTAACACAGCATCCCCTTTATTTCGGGCGCTTTTGGGGTGCAAAGGTACTATTTTTTTATCTAATCACCTAATATATGGAATACAAAAGAGACCCTACTCACATGAATTTAACACTATATAAGTATTTTTATATTATTTAACACTCCAAACACCGATAAGACAGTCGAAAGCGAACAATTTTCGTGGGAATATTTCGTAACTTTGCACGCGATGATTAGATATACGCATAAGGAGGAGCTGTGGAACACCTGGTCGCACGCTGGTGGTATACTACTGGGAGTCGCGTTCGGCATTGTGTTTCTGGTCATGGCCTTCAAGGGCGACAGTCCTTGGGTCCGTCTAGGCGTATGTCTCTACCTCTTCGGCATGCTCGGCTCGTATGTTGCTTCAACGGTCTACCACGCTCTGCCCCGACGCTCTAAGTGGAAAGAGCGACTACGCCGCTGGGATCACGCAGCCATATATTGGCACATTGCTGGCAGCTATTCCCCACTAACACTGGTGGCTCTGCGTAGTCAAGGTTACTGGGGATGGTCGCTGTTCATCTTTGTATGGCTCTGCGCCATTGTGGGCACCACCATCAGTTTCATCAAACTCAAGGAGCACTCCAACCTCGAAACGTTCTGCTTCGTAGGTATGGGACTCTCTATCCTCATTGCCTTCAAACCATTAGTAGACGCTGTGTCAACAGCTGCCGTGATATGGATTATCGCTGAGGGTGTGGCCTATATCACCGGAGCCATATTCTACTCGCTCAACAAGAAGCGTTACATGCACAGTGTTTTCCATTTCTTTGTCCTCGCAGGCAGCATCTGCCATATCGTTGCTGTTTGGGATGTGCTTATAGAGTACCTCTGACCCGATGTTACAAAGGCGTTTGCGTCTGGAAACAAAAAAGAAAACACATTTTTTTGCGTTTCGCTCGCATATTCGTACCTTTGCAACATGAAGACGTTTTGGATTTGGCTCAGCCGCTTGGGCTGCTGCAGAGGATTTGGTATTCAATCGCCCACCGACTACGCCTTTGCCCGTTATGTATTGAGCGAGCATTGGCCCTACTACGCCTACAACGAACTGGACCGGTTGGCACACAATGCGATGGAACGCAAGTTGGGGCGTTTGTATTTTCGGTTGGCCAACTGGCGGCAACCCTCAGTTATGTTGCGCGACAGCTATGAGCCATGGTGGCAGGCTGGCTGCCGCAAGATGCGCATCACCGATATTTCCGAAGAAGTGATGAACCGACAGCACACCTTCCAACTGATGCACGTCGCAGTGGAGGACGATATCGAGATACTGCTTCAACACACCGACAACGACTCTGTCCTCGTGGTGGAAGGCATCCACCGCAACAAGAAACGCTGGCAGCACATCATATCGTATACACAGGTCACCATTACCTACGACCTCTACTATTGCGGTATTGTACTATTTGACAGTCGCCGCTACAAACACCACTACCGCATTAATTTCTGATACACATATATACTTTAAAACTATGAAGATAACGAAAGTATACACTCGCACGGGCGACAGCGGACAGACCGCTCTGGTTGGTGGCGAACGAGTCAGCAAGACGTGCACACGCATTGAAGCCTATGGCACCGTCGACGAACTGTCGTCCCATCTGGGATTGCTTGCCGCCCTATTGCCTGAAGGCGACGACAAGACAATGATACAACGCATTCAGAATAACCTGTTCAACGTGTGCACCCATCTAGCCACCGACCAACACGCCACGCCTCTTCCCGCGTCAGCCCACCTGCCTGATTGCGAAATCGCTTTACTGGAACACCAGATAGACGAGATGGTAGCACTGCTACCCGAGCAACAGGGTTTCATCCTGTCTGGAGGAATCGCAGCAGCGGCTCAAGCCCATGTATGCCGTACTGTCTGTCGACGCGCCGAGCGTCGCATCTGCAGCTTAGCCGAGGAAGCCATCGTGTCGGCAGAAGTCCTGAAATATATCAACCGGCTGAGCGATTATCTATTTGTTTTTGCAAAAAAAATCAACCATATAGTGGGTCAGCGTGAAAAAACATGGCAGAATGTTTGTGAATAGGAAAAAATATACTACTTTTGCGCCAAAATACAAAAATCATCAAAACTAAACGATATGTATTGGACACTTGAATTGGCATCGAAACTTGAAGATGCACCATGGCCGGCAACCAAAGAGGAACTGATAGACTATGCCATCCGTTCGGGCGCACCGCTCGAAGTGTTGGAAAATCTGCAAGAGATAGAAGACGAGGGCGATGTGTATGAGAGTATAGAAGACATTTGGCTCGACTATCCCACAAAGGAAGATTTCCTCTTCAACGAAGACGAGTATTAAAAGAAGTGGCACAAGTGCCACTTCTTTTGTTTTAATGACGCTGGCGGCGCACGGAAACACGAGGCTGACGGGCTGTGCCTGTTGAAGTTTTGCTTTTGACGGTGCGCTGACGGGATTTTGTCGTCTTCTGTTTCTTCTCCTTCACCTCCTTGATTGTTTCCTGAACATGCTGGCGTTCGGCTTCGATGGAGTCACGCTGTGGCGTATGGCCGAACACTCGACGTTCAAAGGCTTCCAACTCCTCGTCAATTTGGCGTGCCTGGCGTAAAGCATCCTGCTGACGCCCGCTGTCGATGGTATCGCCAAGCTGTGGTATGCGTTGCCCCACGCGCTGTCCAGTCTTATAGACAGCACCTCGATAGCAGTGGAGTGTGAAGAAGTCTTCAAGCGTCATTGTTGCAGCATCATTAAGTGGAGAAGCGCTCACGGTCTGCCGATTTAGGTAAGACTCCACATCAGCATAACGCACCCAGAACAGAGGTCGCTTGGAGGGCATTCCACCGAACTCGTCGTCAAGGACGACAACGGGACAGAGGGCAACGACCTTGCGTCGAAACTGAGCGTTGGTGTGGTCGTAATAAGCACATTCCTTCAGATAGAAGAGCTTCACATCGGCAGAAGGGATGTCACTATTATCCACATGCAAGCGTCCATTTTTCTGCTCATAGAGAATCTGTTGGTCGTCGAGCACAGTCTTGATATCCACCCGGGCTGAATCGCTGAACGACTCCTGTCCATCCAAACGATATTCGTAGATGGGGATATAACCGTTCAAAGCCAGTTTGAAGAGGTAGGTAAAGAGGTTTAGTTGATGGTCGATGGGCACCACGGGATAGTAGAGACCAGAGTTAGCATCGTCATCGAGACGGATTTCGCGGTAGAGGTCGCGCCGCCACACCACATCATTTGGAATAGCGGGCGAAGTCGGATACATCAGACGAGCACGCTGACTGATGCCTGTCCGCTGCTGGTTGGCAGTCAGCTGGTGACGTGCTTTGGGCTGTGCCATGGAGGCGACAGCCGCCAGCGCCAGTACGCCAATCATTGCCATTATTAGGAAGTTTCTCTTCATAGTCATTAGTATTTTTCTGTGTTATTTCACGATGATTTCCATAGAAGTAGACAACTTACGAACCGCGCCATCAGGACCTATTGCCGTGACACGCGACACATAGAAACGGCGATTACGTTGCAGGCGACGTATCACATCCTTCTGCCGTGTAGAGAAGCGGGCGCCTTGGCTTGCCATGGGAACAGCGTTACCCATGTTATCAAAGAACACGGTCTCGAAACTCTGCACGCGAAAGGGTACGTCAAGAATACCATCATCGATAGCAGCACCAATGCCATCCACAGCCACAAGGCGACTCTTGGATAGTGTCCCACCGTGGAAGCGGACTGTACCACCACCCTCTGCCGCCATATCGATATATGGAGCAGGGTCAGGCAGACGTCGCACACGGAAGATGTATCGTCCCATCTGTTGCGGTCGACCGCTGTTGGTCGAGGTGACCGTCACAGCAACCTCGCTGCCAGGGGTGGATGGACGCGCGACATAGCGGCCTGGAGCAACGAAACGCAAGGTACCGCCCGTCATGGAAGCCTGTACCTTCGCAAGAGGAACACCTGGAACAGAGATACTCAAGGGGTTGTCATAGCCCGCATAAAGCACATTCACCAATGTGGCCGACACGGTGGCGGAGGATTCCACCACAGTATATTTCTGACTAAAATCTCGGCGCACCAGACTGCCACGTCCGTCGGCCATCTGGATAAAGCCCGTCAGCGTAAAATCACCGGTGCGATTGGCTATTGTCTCATAGCGACCATTTAGCAACTGTACGGGGCGACCTCCGATGAAGACCTGTGGATGCTGCGTGGTATCAACAGCTGCCATGACGATGCGTGCGGAGAAGCGCTCTCCACGTGCCACGGTTTGTGCCTTTGGAATGACCAGTGCACTCACATTGTTGACACGCAGATCCTTCCTATCGACATTGGCCATCAATGTGCGCAATGCCTCACCCTCGGCATAGCGCACGTCCGTCTGCAACTTGGTCAACATAGTAACGGCTGCCGCCACAGGCATGTGTCCGAACAGATATTCCTGCCAGTTCTGCCCTACGGCACGCGACTCGGCGGACGGTGCAGTGGAGAGGGTCTGTGTCACCAGACGTCGTTGAACACTATCTGCGAGGAGAGTCTGTATATATTTCCGATAGTTTACTATAGCGCGACGAAGGGTTTCGCCCTGTCCACTGCCCACGGTGAGCATCACCGTCGAGGCAGCATCAAGGTCCTCCTTGTTACGGATGTGTAGCACGTCACCGTCCGACCCGTCGGCCTCACGCACAATGGCCACCTTCAACCGCTCGGTCAAATCGAATAGGGAGTCGCTGAGCTGTCGCACGCGCTGGGCACGCTCGAACCACGGACTAACTTTCTGTGGATTACGCTTCATTTGTGCGGCAAACTCATCGTAGAGGGCACGATTCTCGTCGGTAGCAGTCCTTGCTGTGCGACGCAGACTGTCTTCCACCACCGAGAAGCCATCCAACACCTCGGTTGACACATTGAGAGCCAACAATGCCATAAGCACGACATACATCAGGTTGATCATCTTCTGTCGGGGCGACAACGGACGTTTCTTGATAGCCATGGTTTTGTATGCGTTGGAATTTAACGTGTGTTATTGCATCTTGTGCTGCGTCGACATAGCCTCAATCATACGGGCATAGATACGATTGATTTCGGCCATCTGTTCGGCCATGTGGTGTGTCTGTTCGTGGAGATTCTCCAACTCCGCGGCATAACCAGCCATCTGCCCGTCAAGGTTGTTGGAATCCGACCCGTTGAAAGTCTGTTCTATGGGGGACTGTTTTACCATTCGCCCCTCATGGTGTGTCTCCAGTTCCATGCCGTCAGCCGTCTTGTCAAACGGTCGGTCGAAGGCCGACAGGAAGAACACAAGCACCTCGGTGCCCATACCCAGATAAAGGAAGAGATTGGCATAAGGAAGGTGAGTCAGTTTAAAGAGTGTACCTAAGATGACGATGGCAGCTCCCCAACTATACGCGTAGTTCAGGAAGGTCTGTCCTGCCACGCTGTCCATCCATCTCTGCATTCGGTATATCATGTTCCACTTACTATATACTGTCATAGTGTGTCGTTTTTAAGGATGAATCTGTTTATTTCTTATTTTTTACTTTGCCACTGTTGGTGTTGGCCAAACTGCGTACGCAACGGAATCCGATATAGCTACGGGGCTGGTTCTGGTACTCGAAGGTGCGCCAGGCAGATTGTATCATCGACTCGGGATCTTTCCACGAGCCTCCCTTCACGGTCTTTTTCTTCATACGGTAAGGGTCTTCGGGTGCAGCGTTGTAATGGAGGTCGGGGTTAATGTCGTTCATCTGTTCAACCCCTGCCTCGGTATAGATGGTATTGGTCCATTCCGCCACGTTGCCCGCCATATCATACAACCCATTGGAATTGGCATTATAGATGCCCGTCCGGCTGGTTATCAGGTTACCATCCTTGGTATAATTACCGTTGTCTGGCTTAAAATTGGCATAATAGCAACCATTGCCAGATGTCACCTCCTTGTTGTCCCAAGGGAACTCGTTCTGGTTCTTGCCACGTGCAGCGTATTCCCACTCCGCCTCGGTGGGCAAACGGTATCGCTGTACATATCGTGCAGCCTCACCAAGTCCACGCAACAGATAGGCAGTGCGCCAGGCACAAAAAGCATTGGCCTGTTCCCAAGTCACGCCGACCACAGGGTAGTCGTTGTAGGCGGCACTGGAAAAGTAAAAACGCATATAGTTTTCGTTGGCAGCATTGGGAAAGTCGTTGACCCAACAGGTGGTGTCTGGGTAGACGTTGACGATATAGGTATTGAGGAAATCCCACGGACCAGTATATTCACGATTGATGGTTTGTCGTATGATACGTCCGTCGTCGTCCACGTATGCGGTGTCCTTGGATATCCAAATGTGTTCGTTGGGATTGGTGCGAAGGTCGGTATTCAGCACGCGTTCCTGCGGATTGGTACGGTATCTGCGCTTGGCGGCCTCGGCATAGTCGTAGATTTCATAGCGGTAGTTGAGCTGTCGCCAGTCTACCAGTTTTTCGCCAGTCACTGGATTGTTCGTATAGAGGCTCTCGAAGGCACGCTGCTCGTCTTCATTGGGACGACGCGGCAGGGGCTTCTTCCAGTTAATGTGTGGCGTAATGGGATTCCCGTAGCGGTCTTCCTCGATCTTATAACTCTCATCACCGCCATAGTTGGGATCGGCCAGTCGTTCACGAAGGATGGAGTCGCGGACGTAGTGGACGAACTGGCGATACATGGAGTTGGTCACCTCGCGTTCGTCCATCCAGAAACTCTCCACAGAGATGTCGCGCACTGGCGTGGGGTGTCCCCACATGGAGTCCTGTCGTTCAATGCCCATCTTCACATGTCCCCGTTTCACGAGGGTCATGCCGTAAGGGGTCGGTTCAGCAAAGACGCGCCCACCCTTTCCCGTCACCTCACCGCCCTGCCGAGAGGCGATGCGCGAGCCGAGACAACTGGCGGTGAGCGCCGCCAACAGGAGCAACAGCATCGGCTGCATGGGGCGTGCGACTCGTGGATGTTGCAGTATGTGTCGTAATGTCTTCATAGCTATTGTTGTTCTGTACTTATAGTGTTTATTATAGTATTCTCACACTTTGGTGGCGGTGTGGCTGGCGCACCCCGAGGTTAAGCTCGGTCTGATAACCCACGAAGAGTTCGTGACTGCCATTACCGATTCCCGTGCCCGAGGTGTACATTTCGTAGCTGTAGCCGAGGTGTATGCCATGGAAATGGCCGCCAACCAGGGCCGTCACCGAACGACTGGGACTGTACCCCACTCCGCCGTACAGCATCTTCCGATCATTGGCATAGCGGAGGCGGACGGTGATGTCTGCGCGCCGAGAGGTTCCGTTGCTACAAGCCAGCACACTGGGCAGGAGTGCCAACCGAGGATTGCGCAACAGCACGGCATACCCTGCCGTGAGGTAGTACGTCCGTTCCATCTGGAGGTCGTTGTGGTCGTCAATAGCCACTGACGGTGCATTGGCGTGGAGCACAGAGAAACCAGCATACCACCGCCCATAGCGATAGTAGAAACCTCCACCGAGGTCTAAGGCCGTGCCGTTTACATCGGTGTCGGAAAGAGGCTGATCTTCCACTCCTGTGCCTGTTTCCACCTCCGCCTCCGTCCCTTTGTACCCTTCATTCAAGATTCCAGTCTGCAGCCCAATGCGCAATGTACCTCCAAAGAGACGACATTGGATGGCATACTGCACTGCAAGACGCTTGTCGGTAAGAAAGCCAATTCTATCGTCCTGTAACAGGATGCCTACGCCATGGGACGTGCTCCGCAGTTGCAGCGGCATATCTGCAGCCAGATATACCGTGCGCGGATGCTGCTTGTATCCCGCCATACTCATCTGGCCACTCCCCGTGATACTGAGTTTCTGCGTCTTTCCGACAGCGGCAGGATTGAATGACGGCTCCATCGCCCAGTAGTGAGCAAAGGATACATCCTGCTGCGCCACCGCGCAAAGTGACGCGAACAGGAAGAGTACTATCAGCAGGATGCTTCTCACACCTTATATAACGTGGTGTCGGCAAATATATTGTATGCCAGTGGTGTTTTTTCGGTTATTTCTTTTTGCGTTTCGCTCGCTTATTCGTACCTTTGACGCTGTGCGCCGAAGGTACTTTCGCTCGAAAATGAAAAGAAAAACAGGTTTTTCCTTTGCATTTCCCTCGCTTAATCGTACCTTTGCAGGGACAAACTACTACTAAATGCTACTAAAATGAAAAGAACAACAAGAAAACGGTTTGCCATGCGCTTTGGAAGCGTCATGGTACTGTTGCTGGCCGTCAGCATGACGGCACTGGCACAGAAAGGGTACAAAAACGTGTTAAGGGAAACCGACCCGGCTTTCTTCCGTACCGAGGAAGCGCGGCGCATCGGCGACCAACTGCTGCTATACCAACGAGTGACGGGAGGATGGCCGAAGAACATTGATATGGTGAGACGCATGACCGACGCAGAACGCCAGCAGGTACTGGAGGACCAGCCCCGGCGTGACGACTCGACTACAGACAACGATGCCACAACGACCCAGATGACCTTCCTCGCACGACTCTATCAGCAGACGAAGGACAACCGCTACCGTGAAGCGTTCTGTCGGGGCATGGAATACCTGCTCAGTGGACAGTATGCCAATGGCGGCTGGCCACAGTTCTGGCCCGTGATGCGCGACTATCAGATTCACATCACCTATAACGACCACGCCATGGAACACACGATGTGGATGCTGAAAGAGGTGGCAGAGCAGCAGGAACCCTATCAAGGCAAGCTGACAACAAAAGCACTACGCAAGAAGATGAAGGTGGCCTTTGACAAAGGCATCGACTGCATCCTGGCTACACAGATCCGTCACGATGGGAAGCTCACCGTGTGGTGTCAGCAACACGACCGGGAGACCTTAGTTCC
>CAVAIX010000073.1:0-10063 GCA_963588695.1 Bacteroidaceae bacterium
GTTTCTTGGCATCAGGCAAGCCAATCACTTCCTTGTTGTCGTTCACGCCTATGTATATGCGACCGCCATGCGCATTGGCGAAACCGCATATCCATTTCAGATATTCGTCTCGCCATGACTCCTTGTATTCTATGTTCTGACTTTCGCTCAGCATATTTCCTTCTACATTTAGTTCTATTGGACTTTTCTGCAAAAATAAACAAATTTCGCCAAAACACGAAGAAAAGCAAGAAGAAATGTTCCATTCCACCGATAATTTCCAGCAAGGAATGTTTGCCGAAGTAATATCGGATCATCATAGCAGGGGTGCAGGCGATGGATTTGAAAAGCCACTCAGAGTGTCTTTAGACAGCCTTCAGACTGCCTTCTACCAAGCATCACGTGTTTCATGTCTGCCTTGAAAAATATTGCAGTAAAGCTATTTTAATCGCTATTATTTCGTACCTTTGCACCCGAAATCATGAGATAATAGTAAAATGAAAGCAGCATTATTCGACTTAGACGGTGTCGTTTTCGACACGGAACCGCAATACACGATATTCTGGGGAAACCAGTGCCGAGAGTTCCATCCAGAACATCCAGGACTGGAACACGAGATAAAAGGACAGACGCTCGACCAGATCTTTGACGCTTGGTTCAATGGGACTTTGGCCGACAAACGACCTCTCATCACCGAACGACTCAACCGCTATGAACAGGAAATGGATTATGTCTACGTCAAGGGATTTGAACAGAAGATTCGTTTCTTACGCAATCACGGTGTGAAGACAGCCGTGGTGACGAGTTCCAATCAGGCCAAGATGGAGAATGTCTACCAGCGTCACCCGGAGTTCAAAGGCCTTTTCGACGCGATACTCACCTCCGAGGACTTCGAACACTCTAAACCGCACCCCGACTGCTACCTGAAGGCGGCTGCACGCTTTGGTGTAGAGCCGAAAGACTGCGTGGTGTTCGAGGATAGTTTCAACGGACTGCGTGCTGGAAAGGCGGCTGGAATGACCGTGGTGGGACTGGCCACCACCAACGCTCCAGAACGGATTGCACCGCTCTGCGACGAGATTATAAAAGACTTTAGCGAATATAACGTAACTCTTTGAATATAAAGGCAAAAACAATGGCAGAATATTTAGCAGCAGACCAGCGTAAGGTTACGGCCTGCCGACTGAAGGAAATGAAACAGCAGGGCGAGAAAATCGCCATGCTCACCTCCTACGATTTCACCATGGCAAGCATCGTAGATGGGGCAGGGGTGGATGCCATCCTGGTGGGTGATTCGGCTTCCAACGTGATGCAGGGAAACAGTACGACACTGCCCATTACCGTGGATGAGATGATTGTCTATGCGCGTTCAGTGGTCAAGGCCGTGAAACGCGCCTTTGTGGTCTGCGATATGCCCTTCGGCAGTTATCAGACGACGGACGACGAAGGGGTGCGCAATGCTGTGCGTCTCATGAAGGAAACGGGCTGTGACGCAGTAAAGATAGAGGGCGGAGCGGAGATTGCTACTATGGTGCAGCGCATTGTCGGTGCTGGAATACCCGTTGTGGGTCACCTCGGACTGACACCGCAGTCGGTGAATGTGTTTGGCGGCTACGGTGTGCGTGCGAAAGCGGACGCAGAGGCCGAGAAACTCCTTGCTGATGCCCACGCGCTGGAGCAGGCGGGCTGCTGTGCTGTCACCCTCGAAAAAGTGCCTGCCGCACTGGCCACACGGGTCTCGAAGGAACTCTCAGTGCCCACCATCGGGATTGGAGCAGGCAACGGCTGCGACGGTCAGGTGCTGGTCATCCACGATATGCTCGGCATGAACAAGGCTTTCAAACCCAAGTTTCTGCGCCACTACGCCCAACTCCACGACACCATCACGGATGCCGTAGGGCGGTACGTAGGTGACGTGAAGTGTGGAGCTTTTCCCAACGAAAGCGAGTCATACTAAAGGAATACGGCTGATGGATTCGCAGAACACTCCCGTTCACGTGCACCTTTGGCACAGGGCTTTTTGGCAGATGGCGCTGGCCAACCTGCTGGTCTCTATGTCGGTCTATATGCTCTTTCCTATACTCCCTGGGTGGTTGGAGGACGGTAGACAGTTCTCTGCACTGCAGACGGGCTGTTCGTTGGCCGTGTTTGCCGTGGGACTATTTCTGCTCGGTCCCTTGTGCTCGTTCCTCGTCCAGCACTATCGGCGCAATAAGGTGTGCCTGTTGGCGGTGGCGGTGCTGGCAGGGGGTATCGCTACCATGGGCTATGTGGCAGGCGAACGCTGGCCATACGCCTCCTTCGGTGTTATCCTGTTGCTGCGCCTCGTGCAGGGAGCAGCGTTTGGCTTGGCACAGATGGTGCTCGCCAGTACGTTGGTGGTAGACACCAGCGAGTCTTATCTGCGCACCGAGGCCAACCATAGTATGGCGTGGTTTGGACGTATCGCTCTTGCCTTAGGACCGCTGCTGGGACTGGGTGCACACGTGTACCTGCGGATGTCTGTCTCTGACACCTTGTTTGTCGCTGTCGGGTGTGCCGCAGTGGCTTTTGTCTTGATTCGAACGGTGAATTTCCCATTCCGCGTGCCAGCCGACCATGTGCCGTTGTTCAGCACAGACCGCTTCTGGTTAGGTAGCGGATTGCCACTCTTCATCAACCTATTACTGGTCTCTGTGGCCGTGGGAATCATCGTGGCGCAGGCAACCACGACGGTGGAGTTTTTCTTAGGCGTGTTGTTAGGCTATCTGTTGGCTTTGCTGGCAGGCCGCTACGTGTTCCGCGACGCAGAACTGAAGAGCGAGGCGGTCAGTGGACTGGTGCTGCTCATTGCAGCCATTCTGTTGCTGATGGTGCGCCCCACGTCGTCTGCAGGTTTTGCGGCAGCCACACTGACTGGACTTGCTGTCGGAATGACGGGTTCGCGCTTCCTTCTGCTGTTCATCAAACTCAGTCGCCACTGTCAGCGCGGCACTTCCCAGAGCACGTATATGCTGTCGTGGGAGAGTGGCCTGGCCATAGGAACAGGAATAGGCTGTGCCTTGTCGGCCAGCGGTGCGCTCCCTGCCTTGTGGATGGCGCTGACGTTGGCCGTGCTTTCCTTGGCACTCTACAACCTCTATACCTGCCGCTGGTTTGAACGGCACAAGAACCGATAAGAGTTATGCTTTGCTGATGGTCAGCTCGGTCTTTCCTTCCTCTTTCGTGATGGAAATCGTACTGCCGGACGGTAGTTCGTCATTGACAATGAGTTGGGCAATACCATCTTCGATGTAGGTCTGAATGGCTCGTTTCAGTGGGCGAGCACCATACTGCACATCGTAGCCGTGTTCTGCCACAAAGGTCTTGGCCTCAGCGCTGATCTCCACCCGATAGCCGAGCGTATCCATGCGGCGGAAGAGTCCCGTCAGTTCCACGTCGACAATCTTCTTGATGGCTTCAAGATCCAGTTGCTCGAACGTGATAATCTCGTCCATACGATTCAGAAACTCTGGCGAGAACTGCTTGGAGAGGGCTTTCTGCACGATGCTGCGGGCGTGTTCCTTATCGTGTTCGTTGAGCATAAAAGCACTGCTGCCTGCGGCACTGAAGCCCACACCGCGCCCGAAATCCTTCAGTTGGCGCGTGCCAGCATTGGAGGTCATGATGATGACCGTGTTGCGGAAATCTACAAAGCGTCCGTTGCCGTCTGTCAGCCGGCCTTCGTCCAACACCTGCAGCAACAGGTTGAACACATTGCTGTGGGCTTTCTCTATCTCGTCGAGCAGCACGATGGAGTAGGGCTTGCGGCGTACGCGTTCAGTCAACTGGCCACCCTCATCGTAGCCCACGTAGCCCGGAGGTGCGCCCACCAAGCGAGAGACATTAAACGACTCGGTGTACTCGCTCATATCGATACGGATGAGGGCTTCGCTGCTGCCGAACATAAACTCGGCCAGTTTCTTAGCCAGATAAGTCTTTCCGACACCAGTAGGACCGATGAACATGAAGACACCAATGGGGTGGTTCGGGTCTTTCAGTCCCACGCGGTTGCGCAGAATGGCTTTGGTCATCTTGTCAATGGCGCTGTCCTGTGCAATGACTTGGCTGCGCAACTGCAGACTCATGTCTTTCAGTCGGATGCTTTCTGCCTGTGCCAGTCGCTGGACGGGAATGCCCGTCATCATGGACACGACATCTTGAACATGTTGCAAGGTCACCTCCAACGGGGTGTTAGCGGCTTCGTCCTGCCATTGCGAACGCAGTGTCTCCAGTTCCTGCTGGAGTCGCGCTTCATGGTCGCGTCGGCTGGCTGCCAACTCGAAGTTCTGTTCTTTGACGGCCTTTTCCTTCTCCTCGGTCACAGACCGGAGCTGTTTCTCCTTTTCCACGATGTCGGCAGGCATTCGCGTGTCCGTCAGGTGCAGGCGCGCACCCACCTCGTCCATCACGTCAATGGCCTTATCGGGCTGTTGTCTGTCGGTGATGTATCGACAGGTAAGGCTGACACAGGCTTCCAGTGCCTCGTCGGTATAGTGGACATGATGGTGTTGCTCGTAGTGGTGCTTGATGTTGTGGAGAATCTGTAAGGTCTCTTCTGGTGTGTTCTGCTCGACAATCACCTTCTGGAAGCGGCGTTCGAGTGCGCCGTCCTTCTCGATGCTGTTGCGATATTCGTCCAGTGTCGTAGCACCTATACACTGTATGACACCGCGCGCCAGTGCTGGCTTGAGGATGTTTGCTGCATCCATAGAGCCAGGGGCAGAACCAGCCCCAATGAGCGTGTGGATCTCATCGATGAAGATGATGACCTCATCGTTGCCTTCGAGTTCCTTGATGAGTTGTCGGATGCGCTCCTCAAACTGTCCACGGTATTTCGTGCCCGCCACAATGCCTGTCAAGTCGAGCGTCAGCACACGCTTGCCAAAGAGTAGGGGAGGGCACTGTCTGTCGGCAATGGACTGTGCCAGTCCTTCGACGATGGAACTCTTGCCCACGCCAGGCTCGCCAATCAGGATGGGGTTGTTCTTCTTCCTGCGTCCGAGAATCTCCATGACGCGCGTCATCTCTCGTTCCCGACCAACCACCCTGTCGAGTTTGCCTGTAAGGGCCAGACGGGTGAGGTCTGTCGAGAAATTGTCGAGCATTGGAGTCTTGGACTTTGGCCTTTCCTCTGTTGCTGTTGTGCTGGTAGAATGTTGTCCTGCCGAGCTGTTGCCTTGCTTCTTCTCGTCCTCCTCGTAGTCTTCGTCGGGCAGTCCCACACCATTGGTGACGTGAAGCAAGGACTGCATCTCCTCGTAGTTCACGTCGTTGGACTCCAACACCTGCTTGGCTCCGTTGTTCGCAGCATCGTGCATGATAGCCAGCAACAGATGTTCTTCACCCACCTGCTGACTGCGCTCGAAGCGGGCTTCAAGGACGGCCAGTTTCAGGATGTTGTTGGACTGCTGCGTGAGTAGGATGTCTGTGGTGTTGATGGTGGTGGGAACACCAGCTGACTCGTTGCGGGCGAGCCGTTCCAGTCGTTCCTTGACAGACTTCCTGTCAATGCCGAGTCGCTGGAACACACTGTTGGTAGCGCTCCCACGGAGCCGCATCATCCCCAACAGCAGATGTTCTGGAGCTACACTGCGACAGGACAGTCGCGAAGCCTCTTCGCGAGAAAAGGCGAGAATCTCTGATATCTTTTCTGAGAACTGATTGGTCATAACCGAAAATTATCAAACTTCATGTACAGCCTACAGCCACGGTGTCGTCACACGATACCGCGTCCGTGGCAGTTCTTGAATTTCTTTCCCGATCCGCAGGGACAGGGGTCGTTGCGTCCAGGCAACTTATCCTTGATGTAGGGCGTGCGAGGCTGCTGGCCGCGCGTGTCTTGTGCTGCTGCGGCGCGCTGATGGCGGTCTACCATCTGCTCCTGCTCCAGTCCGGGTTTGTTTTCTACGTATTGCTGACGGGGGCGCTGCTGTTCAGCCCGAGCCTCTTCCACCTGTTGCTGTTCCAGGATGGAGGCGCGCATCAGAACGGACACGATACGGTTGTTCATCTCGTTGATCATGTTGTCCCAGATCTTAGCACTCTCCAACTTAAAGATCAGCAACGGGTCTTTCTGTTCGTAAGAGGCATTTTGTACCGAGTGGCGCAGTTCGTCCAGTGCGCGGAGGTTCTCCTTCCACGCCTCGTCAATGACATGGAGCAGCATCTGCTTCTCAAACTCCTTGACAACGGACTTGGACTGGCTCTCGTAGGCTTGCTTCAGGTTGCACGAAACAGGGAAGCTCCGACGACCGTCTGTCAGCGGAACGAGGATGTTGGTGTATCTGTCGCCTTGCTCCGTGAATACCTTCTCTATGATGGGTTGAGCAATTTCGCAGATGCGCCCCGTCTTACGTTCGAAGACTTCCATGACGCGCTTATAGGCCATCTCTTCCAGTTGGTCTATCTGTCCGTCCTTCAACTGCTCCTCCGTGAACGGCACTTCCATGGCAAACAGACGGATGAAAGCCTCGCGGCAACCCTCGTAGTCGTTTTGCTCGATAGTCGTTGCCACACGATCCCAAAGCATATTGGCAATGTCCATACCAATACGTTCGCCCATCAAGGCGTGGCGGCGTTTCTCATAGATGACCGTGCGCTGGCGGTTCATCACATCATCGTATTCCAACAGTCGTTTGCGGATGCCGAAGTTATTCTCCTCCACCTTCCGCTGGGCACGTTCTATCTGCTTGCTCATCATAGGACTCTCGATGCGCTCGCCTTCCTTGAAGCCGAGACGGTCCATAACGGAGGCAATGCGCTCAGAACCAAACAGGCGCATCAACTTGTCTTCGAGCGAGATGAAGAAAACGGACGAACCAGGGTCTCCTTGACGACCCGAACGACCGCGCAACTGACGATCCACGCGGCGACTCTCGTGGCGTTCCGTACCGATGATGGCCAAACCACCTGCGGCTTTCACTTCTGGGGTGAGCTTAATATCTGTACCACGTCCAGCCATGTTGGTGGCAATGGTTACAGCACCGAGCATACGCTCTTCCACGTGTTTCGTTCCGTCTTCGTCGACAATCTCCACGCGTCCTAAATTGCTGCGTCCAGCTTCTGCCACGATGTCAGCCTCCTTATGGTGAAGTTTGGCGTTAAGCACCTGGTGAGGAATCTTCCGCATGCTCAGCATCTTAGACAGCAACTCGGAGATTTCCACCGAAGTTGTACCCACCAGCACAGGACGGCCACTGTTACGCATGGCCTCGATTTCTTCTATTACGGCGTTGTATTTCTCGCGCGCCGTCTTATAGATGCGGTCGTCCATATCCTTACGGATAACAGGACGGTTTGTCGGAATCTCCACCACATCCAACTTATAAATGTCCCAGAACTCACCAGCCTCCGTGGATGCTGTACCCGTCATACCAGCTAACTTGTGGTACATGCGGAAGTAGTTCTGCAGGGTAATGGTGGCAAAGGTCTGTGTGGCGGCCTCCACCTTCACGTGCTCCTTGGCTTCAACAGCCTGGTGCAGTCCGTCGCTCCAGCGGCGACCTTCCATGATACGTCCAGTCTGCTCGTCGACAATCTTCACCTCGCCGTCAATGACCACATACTCGTCGTCCTTATTGAACATGGTGTATGCTTTGAGCAACTGCTGCAACGTGTGTACACGCTCGCTCTGTATGGCATAATGGCCGAGCAGCTCGTCTTTCTTGGCTACACGTGCTTCCTCTGAAAGGGTAGTGTCGGCTTCCAGTGCAGAGAGCTGTCCAGCAATGTCGGGCAGGACAAAGAGTTCCGGGTCGGCAACCTGCTGAGCCAGCCACGCTGTTCCCTTGTCGGTCAAGTCGCAGGAGTTGAGTTTCTCGTCCACCACGAAATAGAGCGGCTCTACGGCTTCTGGCATACGGCGGTTGTTGTTCTCCATGTAGGTGTTTTCCGTGTTCTGCAGACCAGCCTTAATGCCTTCCTCAGACAGGAACTTGATGAGCGGTTTGTTCTTGGGCAACGACTTGAAGGAACGGAACAGGGCGAGGAAGCCTTCTTCCGTCAGCTTCTTGTTGCCCGTGGACTGTCCCTCGCTGATTTTCTGCTTGGCTTCCGCCAAATACTGCGTTGCCAGTTGGCGCTGAACAGCCACAAGACGCTCCACCAACGGCTGGTATTCTTCAAACATCTGGTCGTCGCCCTTGGGCACTGGTCCCGAGATGATAAGCGGCGTACGTGCATCGTCAATCAGCACACTGTCGACCTCATCGACAATGGCGTAGTTGTGGGCGCGCTGTACGAGATCCTGTGGGGATGTGGCCATATTGTCGCGCAGATAGTCGAAGCCAAATTCGTTGTTTGTGCCGAACGTGATGTCGCAACGGTAGGCTTGCCGACGGGCTTCGGAGTTGGGCTGATGCTTGTCGATGCAGTCCACGGAAAGTCCGTGGAACATATAGAGCGGTCCCATCCATTCCGAGTCACGCTTGGCGAGGTAGTCGTTGACCGTCACCACATGGACACCATTTCCAGTCAGTGCGTTGAGGAAGACGGGGAGGGTGGCCACGAGGGTCTTTCCTTCACCAGTGGCCATCTCGGCTATCTTTCCTTGATGGAGCACGATACCACCAAACAACTGAACGTCGTAGTGCACCATCTCCCACTTCAAATCGTTGCCTCCGGCTGTCCAGTGGTTGTGATAGATGGCTTTGTCGCCGTCAATGGTGATGAAGTCTTTCTTCGGATCAGCAGCCAGTTGGCGGTCGAAGTCCGTGGCTGTCACCACGGTTTCCTCATTCTCGGCAAAGCGCCGTGCTGTCTCCTTGACGATACTGAAAGCCTCAGGCATAGCCTCGTCCAGTGCCTTCTCATAGATGTCAAGGACTTCCTTTTCGAGTTTGTCAATCTTTGCAAAAATATCGGCACGGTCTTCGATGGGAGTGTCCTCGATAGTGCCTTTAAGTTGTTCTATCTCCTCCTTCTGCTGCTTGGCTGCCTCTTGAATGCGTTGTTGAATGTCGCGAGTACGCTGGCGCAGCTGGTCGTTGTCCAGACTTTGGATTTCCGGGTAGACGGCTTTCACCTTTTCCACCAGCGGTTGAATGAGTTTCATGTCGCGGGTCGACTTATTGCCGAAGAGCGATGTCAGTATTTGTGTTAAGTTCATAATCTTGATGTATTGTTAATCCTTAAATAAAACGGGTGTAAAACGCCTGCAAAGTTACGAATAATATTCCGTATTGCTGCAAGATGGAAAAAAATTGTGGGCTGCAGCCTCAGAAAAGAGGAACGGCAGCACACGCATTGGGTGCCCTGATCCGTATGGAACGGGCAATGGTGGGCGCAATACGATTGGCTGTAACGGGCGTTTGGACGCGCTCTGAGCGAACACCAGCACCGTAGATAATGATAGGGAACGGTATGCAGGAAACGCGTGAGACGGATTTCTCGAACGTTTCCTCGTTGACCAGTTGCCATCCGGGCGTCACTTCAATGATTAAATCACCGCTTTTCTCTACATTAAATCCGTTGTGGATAGATTCAAGTAAAGGACTGTCGCTCGTCAGCAACTGATTGGCTGTATATACATTACGGACTCCCGTTATCTGAAGCAAGAACTCCTGCGAACGCTTTGCTATGTCGCCCAAATCAATATTCTTCTGACGCAGCGTTTGGCGGTTGAAGAAGATTTGATTGTGGTAGCAGTGTTCCACATATTTGGCTTGTCCGAAGATTGCTCCGAGATACATGTTGAGGAGGTTGACCGTACGGTGGAGATAGAACGAACCGGTAGGAATCCGATAACGGACATAGGTTGCGTTGTCTTCATCCTTATTCTCCTGGTAGGCTGTTCCCGAAATAACAAAGAGCACTTGGTCGCGGTTCAGCTGTCCCTCTATGCTTCGAATCAAAGTGGAAAGGGACTTGTCGAGGTTGACATACGACTGCATGGAGTTGCCAGCCTCATACGTTAGGTTGAGTAAATCGGGCTTGTCATCAATGCCCAACCCAGCCTGTTTGATACAATCCAGTGCAACAGTCGTTATCCCGCTGTTTACATCGGCTCCTGGTGAGTTCTGTCGGGAGTAGTTGGACAACCATTTGTCAAGGGGCTGATAGTAGG
>CAVAIX010000074.1:0-10059 GCA_963588695.1 Bacteroidaceae bacterium
GAGGTCGGACTGGTCTATGAGGGTATGAACATCGGCTATGCTGGTGGCTACAGTTGCACGCGCTACTCATACACCATGAGTAGCAACATCGTGAACGACTATGGTGCCAACAACCTGATTTACATCCCAGCAACTCGTGAGGCTCTCGAGAAATGGACTTTCGCTGACAATGGCAGCTACACCGCTGAGCAGCAGAAGAACGACTTTTGGAACTACATCGAGCAGGATAGCTACCTGAGCAGTCATAAGGGTCAGTATGCAGAGCGTGGTGGTGCCATCATGCCTTGGCATCATCAGTTGGACTTCAAGTTCAACCAGAACTTCTATCTGAAGGTGGGTGGACAGAAGAACACGCTTCAGTTGGGTGTGGACATTAAAAACCTGGCCAACCTGTTGAACCATAGCTGGGGACTCTACAAGAGCGTCAACAACATGTCGCTGCTGTCTTATAACTCCAAAACGAACGCTTACCAGTTCCAGAAGAATGGTAAGGAGATTCTGGACAAGACCTACACCAACCTGACCAGCTTCAATTCGACCTATTCCATCCAGTTCTCCATCCGTTATATCTTCAACTAAAAACGGAAGAGACTTGTAAGGACAAACAGGTTTAGAACCAACCATCAAGAGATGCATTTTGCCTTACGGCAGAATGCATCTCTTTTTTTTTTCTTGCTTTTGCAGCGCACTTATTGGGAATTTTGTGTATCTTTGTAGCGGAATCAATACCCCTAACAAAAATGTCTAAAGTCATGAAGAAAATCGTTGTATTGACGGGCGCTGGAATGTCGGTAGAGAGTGGGTTGAAGACCTTCCGCGACGCTGATGGGCTTTGGGAGAACTATCCCGTGGCACAGGTGGCCACCCACGAGGGCTGGCTACAAAACCCCACACTGGTGACCAACTTCTACAATATGCTGCGCAAGAAATGTCTGGGAGCGAAGCCCAACGAGGGACATCGGTTAGTGGCGGAGTTGGAGAAGAAATACGACGTGACCGTTGTTACACAGAATGTGGACAACCTGCACGAGGCGGCTGGCAGCTCGAAGGTAATCCACCTCCACGGTGAACTCATGAAGGTATGCAGCAGTCGCGACGTGGATGATCCTCGCTATCAGCAACTCCTCACCGCCGACAACTGTGAGGTGGAGCCAGGCACACTGGCAGGCGATGGCTCGCTGTTGCGCCCCTTTATCGTCTTCTTCGGCGAGGGTGTCCCGATGATAGCTCAAGCGGCTGATGAGGCCGGGCAGGCCGACATCTTCATCATCATAGGCACCTCGCTCAATGTCTATCCTGCAGCCAGTCTCGTGCAGTATGTGCGTCCTGGCGTGCCTGTCTATCTCATTGACCCGCACCCCGTCAGTGCTGGCCAGCATGTGCAACAGATACAAGCTGGAGCCAGCGAGGGCATGAGACAGCTTTCTGCCTTGCTGATGGACAAGGAGTGAGGACGGCAGAGTGCAAACGAATGCTAAAATCCTGATGTTTTCGTGCACAGAGAGTTGACGAAGGTCAAGAATGTGCCACTTTTACGTGTGAAATATTGTAAAACAGTTGCATCGAACGAAAAAACATCGTAACTTTGCACTGTCAAAAGGAACAAGAGGTTCCGACAATGACATTCGGTTAATAGATTGTTTTAGGTTAGTAGTAATATTTATAGTTTTAGGTTTTTAGTTATTGGTAGAAAGAAAGTTTGAAATATGGATAACAGTGGTCGCCGTGAGGCTCCCATAACTTTCTTTTTTTAAAGCGAATTTTGTTTCATACAAGATATACTGCCGTGAGGCACATTGACCGAAAGGTCTAGTTATGAAAGTTAATAAAAATAAGATTCTCCGTAAGTCGTTGCTCGTGGTGAGTAGCGACTTTTTTCTTGTGTATAGGTCTGGGGCGTTTTATTCCACGGTCACATCAGGATGGTATTCTACCACGTGACCAGCGGTTAGTGATGCTGGCACATCGATGAGGCGCTGGTTGCTGCTGCCACGGAACAGCAGGTCTTCGTCGCGCAGAGCCTTGACGAAAGGGCCGTCCACTAATACATCGAGTTCCTGAAGCAGTTGCCGATAGCGTGGCACGTTGACGATGGCCTCAAAGGTGAATCCCGTGTAGCACCAGATGGTCTTCTGTGTTTGGCGGCGGATGGCACGTGCCAGTTCCGTGAAGCCCTCGGCCTGATACATCGGGTCGCCACCCGAGAAGGTGACATTG
This sequence comes from Bacteroidaceae bacterium, assembly GCA_963588695.1. GTDB lineage: Bacteria > Bacteroidota > Bacteroidia > Bacteroidales > Bacteroidaceae > Prevotella. The sequence goes on from CAVAIX010000074.1 coordinate 2,218, forward strand.
GCATAGGGGTCGGCCTCGATGATGGCCATCACCTGCTCGGTAGTCATTGCATAGCCGCCCTCGGGATTCCACGATTGGGGGTTGTGGCATCCAGGACATTCGTGACTACAACCGGCACAATAGATAGAGGTCCGGAAGCCCGGACCATCTACCATAGTGTCTTCCACGATGTCAAGTACTTGTATCATTGTTCATCGAAGAGGTTTTGTTGCTGTGAACCATTGATATGGGTCACGCGGTCGTTGAGTTCGCAGAGTTTGCCGTGATTCCAGCGGTCTGTCGTGCCCACGAGGTAGCCAGTGATGCGCTGCAACTTGTCAATGTGCTTGCTGCCGCACTTCGGGCACACCTCCAGGTGTGGATCGGCATTCTCGTAGCCGCAGTCCATACAGCGGTTGCGGTTATGGTTGACCGAGCCGTAGCCCATATTCAACTGGTCCATCATGTCTACCACACTCATGATGACCTGCGGGTTGTGGGTGGCATCACCGTCAATCTCTACGTAGAAGATGTGTCCACCACGTGTCAGTTCATGGTAGGGTGCTTCAACCTCAGCCTTGTGGCGGGCAGAGCATTTGTAGTAGACGGGTACGTGGTTGGAATTGGTGTAGTAATCGCGATCCGTCACCCCGGGAATCTTGCCGAACTCGGCACGATCCTTCTTGGTGAACTTGCCGCTGAGGCCTTCTGCAGGTGTGGCCAGTACCGAGTAGTTGTGGCGGTATTGCTCCGAGAACTCGTTGACGCGGTCGCGCATATAGCTGATGATCTTCAGTCCCAGTTTCTGCGAGTCTTCGCTTTCGCCATGGTGTTTGCCAGTCAAGGCAACAAGGCACTCGGCCAGTCCGATGAATCCAATACCGAGGGTTCCTTGGTTGATGACGCTCTCGACGGTGTCGTTGCCGTCTAATTTGTCGGCACCAATCCACAGACTCTTCATCAAGAGGGGGAACTGCTTGACAAAGGCAGTCTTCTGGAACTGGTAGCGCTCATCTAACTGTTTGGCGGTTACTTCCAATACCTCGTCGAGTTTGGCGAAGAACTTGGCAATGCGCTCGTCCTGGTCTTGGATGTCCATGCACTCAATGGCCAAACGCACGATGTTGATGGTGGAGAACGACAGGTTGCCACGTCCAACGGAGGTCTTCGGTCCGAAACGATTCTCGAATACGCGGGTGCGGCAACCCATGGTAGCCACCTCGTGCATATAACGCTTGGGGTCGTCGGCGCGCCATTCATCCGACTGATTGTAGGTGGCGTCAAGGTTCAGGAAATTGGGGAAGAAGCGGCGTGCCGTCACCTTGCAAGCCAACCGATAGAGGTCGTAGTTGGGGTCTTCCGGCAGATAGTTCACGCCACGCTTCTTCTTCCATATCTGGATGGGGAAGATGGCCGTCTCGCCGTCGCCCACGCCCTGGTAGGTGGAGTTGAGTAGCTCGCGCATGATGCAACGACCCTCGGCAGAGGTGTCGGTACCATAGTTGATGCTGGAGAACACCACCTGGTTTCCACCACGCGAATGGATGGTGTTCATGTTGTGGATGAAGGCTTCCATGGCCTGGTGTACGCGGCTCACCGTCTTGTTGATGGCGTGCTGGCGTGCACGGTCTTTACCCTTCAAGCCGTCCAAATCCTGCTTTAGATAGTCAATCAGCGGTTCGTGGTAGAGGTCTGCAAGGCTCTCCCCCGACAATTCTTCGAGACCTTTTAACTCCTCTATATATGACGCGCGCACGTAAGGAGCCAAATAGAAATCGAAGGCAGGGATGGCCTGTCCGCCGTGCATCTCGTTCTGTGCACACTCCATGGAGATGCAGGCCAATACGGCTGCCGTCTCGATACGCTTGGCTGGCCGGCTTGCACCATGACCAGCAATGAACCCTTGGGTGAGGATATTGTCAAGAGGGTGTTGACAGCAGGTGAGGGACTTGGTGGGATAGTAGTCCTTGTCGTGGATGTGGAGGTAGTTATGTTCCACGGCATCGCGGCTTTCGGGCGAGAGCAGATAGTCGTCAACGAAAGGCTTGGTGGTCTCCGAGGCAAACTTCATCATCATGCCAGCTGGCGTGTCAGCGTTCATGTTGGCATTCTCGCGTGTCACGTCGTTGTTCTTGATGTTCACGATGTCCAGGAACACGTCGCGTGTCTTGGCCTTACGAGCAATGGAACGCTGGTTGCGATAGGCGATGTAGCGCTGTGCCACATCCTTGCGCGAACTCTTCATCAGCTCCATTTCTACGGAGTCCTGAATCTGTTCCACCGTCATCTGGGCATTGCCGCGCGCAGCAATGCGGTCGGTAATCGTCTGCAAGAGGCGGTCGTCTTCCCCTTTCTCTGTACTGATCATGGCTTTGCGGATGGCAGCCATGATTTTCTGCTCGTTAAATCCCACAATGCGCCCGTCGCGCTTCACTACTGTCTGTATCATTTTTCAGGTAAATTTGATATTGTTGGTTTGTTGTTTTTCGGTTGCAAAGTTACTAATAATTATCATACGATTTCCGTTTTGGATAACTTTTGTTGTGTTAATAAATGTCAATCGCGTAATATACAGTTAGTTATAAAAAGCAAATGGAAAACTTTTAAAAAGTTCTCCATTTTCAAGTTTTCCAAAAAGGTAAACTGTTTGCTTATCCCAACTGCTTGCGGTAGCACCGGTGACGGCGGTGTTGTTTGGCTTCAAGATACTGCCATTGGCTGCGTACGTGCTCGTTGGTTTCCATCTGCGGCATGGCCTCTGCCCAATCGAATCCGTAGCGTTGGAACTGCTGGATCAGGTCGTCGAAGATGAGTGAATTAGCTCCTTTTGCTCGATATTCTGGCAGTACTCCGATGAGTAGCAAGTCCACGGTGTCGGTCTTGTGTCCTTTCAAGGCGCGCAACAGATGCCACCATCCGAAGGGTAGCATACGGCCGTCGCGGGTGTGGCGGAGGGCACGGGTAAACGAGGGGAAGGTCACTCCGAAGCCAACCATGCGATGGTCGGGTGTATTCCAGTCTTCGATGCTGGTCACCAAGTTAAGGTCGGCAATCTTGATGTATTGCTTCACGAGTTGGTCAATCTGTTTGTCGGAGAGCTGGCAGTAGTTGTACAGATCCTTGTAGGTGGCGTTGACAATGTCGAAGACCTCGCGCCCCTTGCCGCCTTCAAGGAGTTCTCTGCGCGTGAACTTATGTACTTGGAGGTTGTAGCGCGTGCGTATCATCTCAGCAATCCTGTGAAACTTATCGGGCACCTGTTCGGGCACGCGCACCCGATACTCCATATAGTCATTGTCCTTGACAAAGCCTTCCAGTGCCTCCATGTGCTGGATGTAGTAGGGATAGTTGTAGTTGATGTACATCGTGGCATCCTCGTCGAAGCCGTCTATCAGCATACCTTCGCGATCCATGTCGGTAAACCCGAGTGGCCCAGCTATTTCGTCCATGCCCTTTGTCTGTCCCCATTGCATGACCGTCTCTAACAGGGCGCGGCTCACGGCCGTGTCGTCGATGAAGTCGAACCAACCGAAGCGCACCTCTTTACGGTGCCAGCATTGGTTGGCACGGTGATTGATGATGGCGGCCACGCGCCCGACGACCTTTCCGTCCTGCAGTGCTAAGAAGTAGGCAGCTTCGCAGCACTCGAAAGCCGCGTTGCGGTCGCTCCTTAGGGTGTTCATCTCTTCCGTATAAAGAAACGGCACGGCCTGCGGACAATGGCGGTACAAGTCATAATAAAACTGTATGAATTGTTTCAATTCCCGACGGCAGGAGACGCGCTTGATGGTTATATGGGTCATAGTAGAAAGGTGTCTTTATAAGTTTCAGACTGCAAAGGTCGCTAAAATCGGAAACATTACCAAATCTTTCCCCTTTTCTTTTGTGAAAATTTTGTGGGAGTTGCATCGTCAGAACTTCCATATGATTTGGATGTTGAGGTCCGATTGGGACGAGTGGTTGATTTCCTGCAGTCCGCTGGAAATGGTGGCACGGTCGAAGTAGTTGGTGATGCCCCACTTGGCCGTCAGCGAGAGGTTGTCGGCGATGGTCGCTGTGGCAAAAACGCAGTAGCGTATGCCCTCACCATAGAAGGCGGGAAGGTAAAAGTCATAGCGCAGGGATGGCTCGTACTGGTAGAGGCGGCTCTCGTAGCTGTCGGTATGGAAATAGGCGATGCGTCCCGTTATCCGGAATGCTGACGGCTTCCACGCCAGTTGCTGACTGGCCATATACCCCCAGTAACGCTGTTGGAAGCTGACGGTCACCCCGTCTACCTGGGTTTGCCACGACAGTGTTGGTGATACCGACCTGTTGAAGCGGATGCGCAGTCGCTGGTTGACACGGTTGGCCACCATGGTCTTCTCGGTGTTGTCGCGCTGTGTCAGGTGCATTCGGTAATAGCCGTCGAGCGTCCATCCGTCGGTTACCCATTTGTAGGCCACCTTGGTGTCGAAGGCATCGCTCTGCTGGCTGACCCGATAGCGCGCCCAGCCGAAATGGGTATAGTCGGCATACGCTGTCAGCAGAAACTGCCAGACGGGTCGCCATTCCACACCGACGTAGATGCCGTGTTCATTCTGGACTTTCCCACCCTCTGCAAAGCTACGGGCATGTAGTGCCGTATAGCGGTGGTCATAGAAGCGGTGGATGGCCGAGATGGTGATGGAGGTGGTGGGGTGCCAGCTGGCGCGATGCAGCAGGGCCAGATAACCGTCGCGGTTGATGGCCGTCTCACCGGCCAGAGAGAGGTTGTAGCCCGTATAACCGTAATCTGCACTCATGTTGACAAACCGATTGCCTGTGGCCTGATAGCGTTGGTAGAGGGACTGATGGTTCGGATTCAGCGGTCGGTCGAAATAGGAATAGACGACATTGCCGTTGAGGTAGCACTTGTCACCGTGCCACCCGACACTGCCTCCCGCATCCCAACGCATGGTGTTGTTTTTCTTCTCCATCTCCAAAGCGGTGCGGTGGTAGCCCGACGTAAGGAGTGTACGCACAGTCCCGTCGCTGTTGAGGGTAGCATCGAGGGGACGACAGGATCCGAATGCCGTGGCATGCCAACGATTGGAAAGACGGACGGACGCCGCTGCTCCCTGCAGGTAGTTGGCAACGGAGCGCGAGGCGAAGGCGCGGATATTGGGTTCGGAGCGCATGTCTGCCTGTAGCGACAGGGTCTTCCCGAGGGTAAAGGCACCATTCATAATCAGTCCCTGTCCCATCTGCACTTGATACATACCCAAACAGAGGCGCTCAACAACGCCCAGGCGGTTGAGTTGCAGGTAGTAGGAGTAATGGTCATACCCCATCGTGTTGTGGTTGGCGAAGAAGGGTTCACCAGCATCTTGTGCTCCAGTCAGTCCTGCTTTCACACGATTGCGGTAGGTAAACTGATAGCGTATGGTGTGGGTGTAGCGGTTGCCTAAATAGCCACCGCTGCGGATGCCTTTACGGGTGTAGAAGGGAACAGCGCCCGATGCAATCAACTGGTTGTCGCCATGTTGGAGGATGGAGTCCAGTCGCAACGGGGGTGTCACAGGAACGACGGGGTGGACACAGACGAAATGTGCTAACAGATGGCGCAGGTCGAAGTCTATGGATTCTATCAACGCCAGCTCGTTCAGTGTCCGCATCATCCGGTTGCGGTAGACATACTCTAAGATGTCGGACACCTGCCGCGGGGAAAGGATGGGTATCTGCTCCAACTGTTCGCGAGTGGCACTGTTCAAGTCAATGGGATGGCTCTCTAATTCTGTCAACACCTCAAAGGCTTCTTCCCATTGGCTGGCATCGTTTTCGCCGTCCGCTTCTTCCTCTACCCACTGCCAGAAGGCATCCTGCCAAGGTTGTGTCTGCTGTGCCTGCAGCACCGAAGGTGACAGCAACAGCAGGGCGGATAGACACAGCCGCTGGAGCAGTCGCCGAGGGTCTCGGGCGTTGGTCGGACATGATATTTTGCAGTTCACTTTGCAAATTTACAAAAATAATGAGTAACTTTGCACCAAAAGCAAAAGAAAACCATGATGGACGAAGATTTCGATATACGCCGGGAGCAACTGTCGGCATCGGAGAAAGACTACGAGAACGCCCTCAGACCCCTGTCGTTCGACGATTTCAGCGGACAGAAACAGGTGGTTGACAATCTCCGCGTGTTTGTGGAGGCTGCGAAATATCGGGGAGAGCCGCTCGACCATACCTTGCTGCACGGCCCTCCTGGACTGGGAAAGACCACCCTCTCCAACATCATCGCTAACGAGTTGGGCGTGGGGTTTAAGATCACCAGTGGACCGGTGCTCGACAAACCAGGCGACCTGGCTGGTATCCTCACGTCATTGGAGAAGAACGATGTACTCTTCATCGATGAGATCCATCGTCTGTCGCCCGTCGTCGAGGAGTACCTGTATTCGGCCATGGAGGACTATCGCATTGACATCATGATAGACAAAGGACCATCGGCACGATCCATCCAGATAGACCTCAACCCCTTTACCCTCGTGGGAGCCACCACCCGTAGCGGTCTGCTGACCGCTCCGCTACGTGCCCGTTTCGGCATCAATATGCACCTGCAGTATTACCAGCCCGAGACTTTGCGGCATATCATCACCCGGTCGGCATCCATCCTCGGTGTACCCATCACGGCGGAGGCTGCTGGAGAGATTGCTGGACGCTCGCGGGGTACGCCGCGTATCGCCAATGCCCTGTTGCGACGGGTGCGCGACTTTGCTCAGGTGCGCGGTAGTGGACGCATAGACACCAGCATCACGCAGGTGGCACTGACCGCCTTGAACATTGACCAGTACGGTCTCGACGAGGTGGACAACCGCCTGCTGCTGACCATCATCGATAAGTTCCGGGGAGGCCCCGTCGGCATCACCACCATCGCCACGGCCATCGGCGAGGATGCAGGAACGGTGGAGGAGGTTTATGAGCCGTTCCTCATCATGGAGGGCTTCATCAAGCGGACACCACGTGGCCGTATGGTGACCGAATTAGCATACAAGCATTTCGGACGCAATCCGTACAACGGGAATATCATGGAACCGCAACTCTTTGAAGATTAAATGTGATGAAGACAGGAATATTCGTGGGGAGCTTCGACCCCTTTACCATCGGTCACGACAGCATCGTGCGACGCAGTGTCGGCCTCTTCGACCGCCTCGTCATCGGCGTGGTGGGCGACCACGTGGGCAAACCCTATATGCGACCTGCCGAGGAACGCATGAGAGCCATAGCCGCCCTCTATGCCAGCGATGACCGCATCACGGTGAAACCCTACTATGGACTGGCGGTAGATTTTGCCAAACAGGAGCAGGCCCAGTATATCGTGAAAGGTGTGCGCTCGGTGAAAGACTTCGAATACGAGCGTGAGCAGGCCGACATCAACCGGCAGATTGGCGGTGTGGAAACCATCCTGCTCTACAGCGAACCGCAACTGGCCAGTGTCTCATCGACCATGGTGCGCGAACTGCACCATTTCGGTGTTGACGTTTCGCCCTATCTACCCCAACCGGTGAAGGGACAGGGCGACCCGAATAACGCAACAAACAAAAACACGCAATGATCACATACCAAGCGGAGAACGTGAAGTTTCCGAACATCAAGCGCCGCGATACAACGGCTTGGATTCGTAAGGTGGCCGCCTCTTATGGTCGCCGTGTGGGGGATATTGGCTATCTCTTCTGCGACGACGAGAAGATTTTAGAGGTGAACCGTGAGTATCTGCACCACGACTATTACACCGACATCATCACCTTCGACTACGACGAGGACGACATCATTAGCGGTGACCTCGTCATCTCGATCGACACGGTGAAGAGTAATGCCGAGCTTTTCCATAAAGACTACGATGAGGAGCTGCAC
>CAVAIX010000075.1:0-10048 GCA_963588695.1 Bacteroidaceae bacterium
CGCATTCTTCAGTCCGGCAGCGGAGATGATGGCCGTGCCGTGCTGGTCGTCGTGCATCACGGGAATGTCGAGCGTGCGCTTCAGCCGCTCCTCGATATAGAAGCACTCTGGAGCCTTGATGTCCTCTAAGTTGATGCCACCAAAGGTGGGGGCTATCTTCTCTACAGCCTCGCAGAACTTCTCGGGGTCTTTCTCGGCCACCTCAATGTCGAACACATCAATGCCACCGTAAATCTTGAACAGCAACCCCTTTCCTTCCATGACGGGCTTGCCGCTCATCGCCCCAATGTCGCCCAGTCCGAGCACTGCAGTGCCGTTCGAAATGACAGCCACCAAATTGCCTTTGTCCGTATAACGATAGGCTGCTTCGGGGTCTTGCTGGATTTCCAGGCATGGGTAGGCTACGCCAGGCGAGTAGGCCAGCGAAAGGTCGGTCTGTGTACGGTAAGCCTTCGTGGGCTTCACTTCGATTTTTCCAGGGCGGCCAGCCTCGTGGTACTCCAGGGCGGCTTCTTTAGAGATTTTAACCATAGTAGTAGAAGTATCTTTGTTGTTTATTTCAGAAATCTGCGCAAAAGTACAAAAAATGCGCGAAAAATATCCATCTTTTTAATCTTTTTAGTAACTTTGTGCACAAATTGGTTAGTTATGCAGGAAATAACAAAGGATTTGACGGACTATCGACTCGCGCTGAAGGAAAAGATACTGGCGACAGCCATGGACGCCTTTCAGCGCAAAGGTGTCAAAGCCGTGAAGATGGACGACATCGCTGCTGCGCTGTCCATTTCCAAACGTACGCTCTACGAAATCTACGGCGACAAGGAAACACTGCTCTACGAAGGCATTAGCAAGCGCGAAAGACAGTGCCATGAACATCTGCAAACGTATGCCGACCAGGGGCACAATGTCATGGAAATCCTGCAAGAAGCCTATCGCGAGAACAACAATGCCTCGCGCAACGTCTGTCCTGCCTTCTATGAAGACCTGCATCGCTATCCGAAGGTGGAACAGTATATGAAGGCCAATCGAGCTGGGAAGCGCAAGGAGGTGTTGGACTTTATGCACCTCGGTGTACAGCAGGGATTCTTCCGTCCCGATGTCGATTACAACCTGTACATCCAACTCTTCGAATCGCTGACCGACACCATCGTCCGAGACAACCTCTTGGCCACCTATTCCATGGACGACCTCTTCTTCCATTTCTTTCTCATCCCTCTTCGAGGCATTTGTACAGCGCAGGGACTGACCTTGGTGAGTCAAACTTGGAAATAACACACACCTGTGCCCTTCCGTTCGCTTATCCTATTTCGTGAGGGAGCGATAGAGGATTTCGTACTCGTGGGCCACTTGTAGGTGATCGTGGTGGCGAGCTACATATTCGATGCTGTCGCGCTGGAGTTGGGGGATGCGATGGGGGTGGAGCACCAAGTCTTCGAGGGCTTGAAAGACGCTCTCCTCAGACGGCTCCACGTTGACGATGGGGCGCAACTGCCGTTCACCGATGATGGCATAGTTCTCGGGTTCACCACCGCCCACGACCACGATGCCCTTCGACATGGCCAACAGCGAGTTCATTGATGGTGTGTAGCTGTAGAGCTGGTCAAGGAGGATGTCGGAGTGATCCATGAGGTGTTGATATTCCGCATAGGGCACGGAGATGGCCTGCCGCAGGTCTACACGCCCGGGGTACTGCTGCACGAGGCGTTGGGCAGCGCGAAGCATGATGTCTGTGCCCTTATAGGCACTACGTGCGCGGTCAATGCCGATGAAGAGGCGTAGGTGACTGTGTGGCTCAAAGGCCGGCGGCGCTTGGCGGACGATGGGTAGAGGAATGAAGTGAGTCTTATCGGGGTAGTGGAGGCGGTAGCACGCCAAGTATTCATAGAGGCAGGCCACGATGGCATCGCAGTCCGTGGCAATATGGCAATTAAGGCGTTCGTGGGAGGTGCCTACCCATACGTCAAGTAGGTTTTGCGAGGCGGCATCGGTGCGCACCATGGAGCCGATGTTGTGGTCGCTGTAGCGCAGTGGCTTTTGTTCCACGCAGGTTCGAGCCCATACCGAGTCCTCGCCAAAGGCTCCCAAGATTATTCGTCCGTTGTGGCGGCGCAGAAAGCGATAGACGGGAAAGAGCCGCTCTGGGCAGAGGTCGAAGCAAATGGGGTTGATGAGTTGCACAATATCGTAGCCCGTGAGGCGTGGCAACAGGCGTGTCCACAAGTGGAGCAGGTAGCGTAGACCGTCAAGGTGGGAGGGCGAACGTCGGACGACGGAGATGTCGCGCGGATAGTTGCGCCAACCATTGCCGTCGGACACCACGGTAACCTCGTGACCCAATTGGCGCAGTCCCAAGGCGAGATTGGCATGAAGCCCACTGTAGTCGTTGACAAGGAGTATGCGCATAGCGAAAAAGGGTCTGTCTATGGGTCAGTGGCGAGGTAGGAGGGGTAGTACAGCGAGCAGTGCTCGTTGGCCTATGCGATGACCAATCAGCCGGCGAAACCACGTGTATTTTCGGGAGTAGTCACGGTCGGTCAGGGGAAAGAGCCCCTGCTGTTGTAGGCTGTTGATAGCCTTATCAAGTGCACTGGCCGAGCGCATCAGCACGATGGTGTTGTAGAGATAGTCCATAGAGAGTTGTGCCACGCGTCGCTCCATGGCTGGACGGTCGGCAGGTGGTAGTGTGTCGCAGCGGCGGTAGAGCCTAATGATGACCCCCAGTGTGTCGTCAAGCCGCTTACCCACAGTCTGACGGTCGGCTGTCCGCGTAATAGAGTCTGTGTGCTGACGGTAGTAGTAGGCCTTGTAGGGCGTGTCGAAAACGGCCTCTGCGCGGAGTAGGAGCTGCGGCGTAAAAGCCTCGTCCTCATGGTAGATGCCAGGAATGAAGCGCAGGGTGCCGAGGATGTGGCGCGAAAAGAGGTAGCCGCAGGCCGAACCTCGGATGTTGCCCTCGCGCATCAGATGACTGCCGCTGACGGGCATCACAGTGACAGGCTGGAAGGTGTTGTCGCAATGGCTCGTGCAGTGGAACATCACCATATCGGCGCGTTGGTAGCGCACAATGTCGAGACACTGCTCGTAGGGAGGGGCGATGAGCCTATCGTTGGCATCAATAAACTGGACGAACTGTCCGCGTGCCGTGTCAAGTCCTCGGTTGCGAGCCTCACTCAGCCCCTGGTGGCACTGCCGCACATAGAGGAGGTCATCAAGGCAGTCCTGTAGATTAGACAATGGACTCACCGTTGAGCCGTCGTCAACGACGATAATTTCCCGTTCACCACTGCTCAATGAGAGCGTCAGAATACTGTCAACACAGGCTCGAAGCCAGTCCACGGGTTCGTTGTGGTAGGCTATGATGAAACTGATGAGCGGACGGGGCTGTGGCGTGTCAATGGAGGTGGCGGTCATGGTGCAGGGGGGTCAGAGGTAGATGATGACGAAGAACGACAGCAACCATCCAGCGATGCAAGCCTGGATGAAACGATCCTTCACTAACACTTTCGTGGGACTGCCACTGCGCTGATACACCAACATATTCTGTAGGTAGCGCAACAATCCAGCCAGCACCCAAACGTTGGTGAGATAGACATAGGGTGAGCCGAAGCGGCTGACCACACTGTCGCTCATCGTATAGATAATGTAGCACACCATGGTGACGGTGCCCACAATGGTTACGGAGAGGTCGATGAACTGCGCGTTGTAGCCCGCAATGCTCTTGCGCGGCATAGTGCCCGTCTGCTCGTAGATGCGGTAGTCGTCTTTGCGCTTGGCGAAAGCCAAGAACAGCGCCAACAGAAACGTCATCATCACAAGCCAACCCGACACAGCGATGCCCGTGGCGAAGCCTCCCGTCAGCACGCGCATCACGAAACCCGAGGCCACGATAGCCACGTCGAGGATGGCGTAGTGCTTGAGACGGACACAATAAGCCACGTTCAGCAACCAGTAGCCAGCCAACATGGCACAGACAACCATCAGTCGGGGGCTATCTGTGGTGCAGACAGCCACGCACAGCCCAACCAACAGCGAGATAGTCATGACGGCATAGCCCACCGCCACACTAACCCTGCCCGAGGCAATAGGGCGGTTGCACTTCCGAGGATGGCGGCGGTCGCTCTCCACATCGTGAATGTCGTTGAAGCAGTACACGCTACTTGCCACTAAACAGAAGGCTACAAACACCCACAACGTCTGCAAAAAGCAGTCCGCGTCCAATAGGTTGTTGCCGAAGAATATCGGGGCAAAAACAAAGAGATTCTTAAACCACTGTAATGGGCGCAGAAGGAGTAAGACGTCTTTCATGGGCAGTGGGGAGGTTAACGATGTTTGCCGCGCTTAAAGAGCGTACGATAGCTACGCATCAGTTTTCGCACGAGCAGAAACGCGTCGAGCGCCGTGATGCTGTTGGACACCAGTGTGGCCACAAACTCACCGCGTGTGTGGGTCTGCTGTGGCGTGATGAGTTGCTGCCAGTGGTTGTTGATCTCACTGCGCGTATGGGCAAGTTCCTCCTGTGGGTTACCCTCCGTCAGAATACCGCCCAACAAACGAGTCAAGGGCCGCTCTATCCATTGCTTGCGGAAGAGGAACACCACCGTCAACAACAACAGATGGGCAAGGCCGACAATCAGAAACGCCACTGGCAAGCTAACGAACGCCGATAGCCAGTAGGCTGCGGCAAAGGAAAGGTGTAGGAGAACGGCCACGAAAAGCAGAAAGCCCACAATAACCAGTGCAGCCACTGTCAGCACCTGCACTAATTTCCCAGTTAGATCAGACTGGATGCTTGCTTTCTGGAGTTCCAAGTAGCGGACAACTGCTTGCAACAGCTGTCCGATGGTCTCCACATTCTTATCGCTCGACAGCATTACCCGTTCACTTCAGGTGCAGCATCGGCAATGTCGGCGGCCAAGTCAGACATCTCCTTGCGACTGAGCTTGATGTTATGCTTCCTCATGAAGGCATCCAGCGCGTCGGTAATCTTCTCGCGCGTGTCAGCTCCCTTTTCTGGAGCTACAAGCAGTCCGATAACAGCCCCGGCCACTGCACCACCGAGGAAAGCACCAAGAAATCCTAAATTCTTCATAGTCGTATTTGTTTTTTTTGAAGGTTGGTTGTATTTGTTGCTGCAAATGTAACCATTCTTTTTGAAAACAGCACGCTTCACAGGCTTAATTTTGCAAAAAAGATGCGTTTTTCTTTCATTTAACAAACTTTATGTGCGTTTTTCCGCGATGTTTGGCCGATAATTAGTAATTTCGCAGATGATTTTTTTAATAGCATCGTAAATTAAACAAATAAAGACATGAAGAAAGAGATTATCTTATGTGCAGGATTGTGTGCCGCCATGGCATTCACAGGTTGTAAATCAAGCGACAGTGCCTACAAGCAGGCCTACATGAAGGCCAAGCAGCAGGAAGAGCAGCAGCAACAGCAGCAGCCTGTCCAAACGGAAACTCCCGTTGTGAAACCCGTTGAGACCAAGGCTGCCAATGACACTCGCGTGATGGATAATGGCGACAATATCAAAGTGCGCCAAGAGAATGTGACCCTTGTAAGTGGCACTGGACTGAAGAACTTCAGCGTAGTGGTTGGCTCGTTCTCGCTTCAGGCTAACGCCGAGGGACTGCAGCGGCAGCTGCGCAACGCTGGATACAACGCACAAATTGTGCGCAACACCGATGGTGGTACTTTTCGCGTCGTAGCCGCCACGTTCGACACCAAGGCCGAGGCTGACGCCAGCCGCAAAGACTTGCAGAACACATACGAGGGCGCTTGGCTGCTCTACAATAAATAAGAGACCGCAGGAACTCTCCTGCCGTAAAAGAAACAGACAGCGTGCGCATTCTGTCCATCGATTACGGAAAGAAACGGACGGGGCTTGCCGTTACCGACCCACTGCAGATTATTGCTGGAGGGTTGGCAACGGTGGCCACGGCTGATTTGTTTCAGTATCTCACAGACTACATCGCCCGAGAACCCGTGGAGCGTATCGTTATCGGTGAACCGCGCCAACCCAATGGACAGCCTAGCGAGAACCTCGCACGCGTGCAGCAGTTCGTGAACCGTTGGCGCAAGGAAAAAAAGGATGTGCCCATTGAGTACTTCGATGAACGCTTCACGTCAGTGTTGGCGCATCAGGCAATGATTGACGGCGGACTGAAAAAGAAAGCCCGACAGAACAAAGCGTTAGTGGACGAAATCAGTGCCACCATCATCTTACAGGACTATATGCGCGCTCGGAAACAGTGACGGCGAACAAGAAATAGCAACAAGAAAAATGACATTACCTATTTATATATATGGTCAACCCGTGTTACGGAAAGTGGCACAGGACATCCCTGCCGACTATCCTGAACTGGACAAGCTCATTGCCAATATGTGGGAGACACTGGCCGAAAGCGAAGGAATCGGATTGGCCGCACCGCAAATCGGAAAAGACATTCGCGTTGTAGTGATTGACCTAGACGTAATCAGCGACGACCTGCCCGAATACAAAGGCTACCGTAGCGTGTTTGTCAATGCTCATATCGTGGAGTATGACGAGAGCAAAACGGACGCCATGGAGGAGGGCTGCCTCTCGTTGCCTGCCATCCATGAACGCGTAACACGCCCCACACGCATCCATGTGCAATGGCTCGACGAGCAGATGCAGCCGCACGACGAGTGGGTGGAGGGTTATTTGGCGCGCGTTATGCAGCATGAATTTGACCACTTAGAAGGAAAGGTCTTCGTGGATCGCATATCACCGCTCCGCAAACAACTCATAAAAAATAAGTTGCGGGCACTCCTTCAAGGAAAGTTCCGTTGTGGCTACAAAACCAAGGTGGCCGTGAAACGATGAGCACATAAGGCGGAAAATAAACGGAAGGAAGACATGGCAACGGCACGCAAAGGCAAACGAACAAGGGGCAGGGGACTTCCAGCTCTCCTGCTTGGCGTATGGTGTGCGCTGATGCCAATGCTGGCCAAGGCACAGTTCAATACTGACAGACTGCTCATGGTGGGGCAGTCAGCACTCTACTATGAAGACTACGTGCTCTCCATCCAGTATTTCAATCAAATCATATCGGCCAAGCCCTACCTCTACGAGCCTTGGTTCTACCGAGGCGTGGCCAAGTTCTATCTCGACGACTATGAGGGAGCCGAGGCGGATTGTACTGAGGCACTCCATCGCAACCCCTTTGTGGTAGGGGTCTATGAGTTGCGCGGCCTTTGCCGCATCCAGCAAGAGAATTTTTCTGGAGCCATCAAAGACTACGACCAAGCACTGCGTTATGACCCCGAGAACCGCAATCTATGGCATAATCGCGTACTCTGCCACATCCAGCAGAAGGACTACGAAGTAGCGTTGGCGCAGATAGACACCATGTTGGCGCACTGGAACCGCAACGCTAAGGTTTACGCCATGCAGGCTGAGGTGTATATGCTTCAGAAAGATACCGTGCAGGCATTGACCTCACTCGACAAGAGCATCGATCTTGACCCCTATGACGGTGCGTTGTGGAGCCAGAAGGCCATCATCAGTATGGCACGCCAGCTGTGGAAGGAGAGCGACGACTATCTGAGCAAGGCTATACACCTGATGCCTAAGCGAGTGGATTGCTATGTAAACCGTGCCATAGCTCGCTTCAACCTAAACAACCTGCGTGGTACAATGGCTGACTATGATACGGCACTCGATCTCGACCCCAACAATTTCTTAGCGCACTACAATCGAGGACTGTTGCGGGCACAGGTGGGCGACGATAATCAAGCCATCCTCGACTTCGACTTCGTGCTCAACCTCGAACCGAACAACTTGATGGCACTCTTCAACCGTGCACTGCTCTTAGAAAATACGGGAAACATACGAGGAGCCATCCGCGACTACACGAAAATCCTTGGAGAATTTCCTAACTTCTGGTTTGGACTGCAACATCGCGCTGACTGCTATCGGAAATTGGGGCTGACGAAGCAGGCCGAACTCGACGAGTTCCGTATTCTTAAGGCACAGATGAACAAACGGTTGGGCATACAGCCTCGTTTGTCGAAGAAACAGATGAGAAAGCGTAGCGACCTCGATATTGAGAAATACAACCAGTTGGCGGTGGAAGATGTACAAGAGGTGGATCATGAATATCAGAGCGAATACCGTGGTCGCGTACAGAACCGTAAGGCCACACTTGACTATCTGCCTATGTTCGTGTTGTCGCTGCAGAAGGATGTTGACAGGGTGCGCGTAGCGGTGGCCTACGACCAGTTAGTGGACGACTATAACCGTAGTGCATACTGCCAACGGCCGTTGTATGTGGCACGTACGATGCCCACGCTTGACGAGATGGCCACAAAACGCTATTTTTCTCTAATCGACTCGGTGTCTGGGCAGATCGTCCAGTGTCGTGATGTGCGCATGAAGGTCTCGCTACTCGTTACACGGGCGGTGGCCTATGCTACCATACAGAACAACGAGGGAGCCATTGACGACCTAACGGCTGTCGTGCAACTCGACTCCACACAGGTGTTGGCCTACTGGCAGCGTGCGGTATGCCAGTCGCGTCTTAACGCTTTCAATGCCTCGCAGGGTACGGACACTCGGATGAAGACGGCCAATGTGCTGTCAGACCTAGGCTGTGCGTTGCAACACGATGAGAATGCCTACCTCTATTACAATCGAGGTAATGTCTACGTGGAACGTAAAGACTATCTCCATGCTATTGACGACTACTCGCGAGCCATCCAACTTGACGGGCACTTGGCAGAGGCTTACTACAACCGCGGACTGGCTCGTCTGGCACTCCAACAGCAGTCGCAGGCCATAGCCGACCTTAGCAAAGCTGGTGAGTTGGGACTTTATGCGGCCTATAGCATCATCAAGCAGTATCGCAAATAAGCAAATATAAAAAGAAGAAAACATATATAAAATATGGCAAAAAGAAGATGGCACTGTAAACCGGGTGTACAGCCAACGGAGTTTGACAGGAAAATCATGTATCTGGAGAATAAGGGTGCACTGGTACCCACACGGGAACTGGTGAAGACCCCAGAGCAGATAGAAGGCATTCGCCGCTCAGGAGTGGTTAATACAGGGGTGCTTGACCTAATAGAAAAGGAAATCCATGCAGGAATGTCCACCCTCGAAATCGACCAGTTATGTCGTGATTACTGTGCAGCCCACGGAGCGGTGCCCGCCTGCCTCAACTACGAGGGATTTCCTATGAGTGTCTGCACCAGCATCAACGAGGTGGTGTGCCACGGCATTCCAAAGGCTACAGATGTTCTTGAGGAAGGCGACATCATCAATGTGGACTTTACCACCATCCTTGACGGCTATTATGCCGATGCCTCGCGGATGTTCATCATCGGCGATACCACGCCCGAGAAGCGTCAACTGGTGGAGGTGACCCGTGAATGCCTGGAAATCGGGATGGAGGCCGCAAAACCATGGGGCTTCGTCGGAGAGATAGGGAAGGCCATTGAGAAACACGCCAAGAAATACCACTACGGTGTGGTGCGCGACCTGTGCGGACATGGTGTGGGACTGCAGTTCCATGAAGAACCAGAGGTTTGCCACTTCGCACAGAAAGACCCTGGCATGCTCCTCGTGCCAGGCATGGTATTCACCATTGAACCTATGGTTAACATGGGAACATGGGAGGTGTTTGTTGATGCCGATGACCCCTATGGATGGGAAGTGATCACGGAAGACGAACAACCCTCGGCACAGTGGGAGCACACCCTGCTGATGACGGAACATGGAGTGGAAATATTGTCACACTGAACATAATGGAACAAAAGGATATTTATATACTGGGCATTGAGTCGAGTTGCGATGACACCTCGGCTGCCGTGCTGAAAAACGGAATACTGCTGTCGAATGTCACCGCCTCGCAGGCGGTTCATGAGGCTTACGGCGGCGTTGTGCCCGAGTTGGCTTCACGCGCCCACCAGCAGAATGTAGTGCCCGTGGTTGACCAAGCCATCAAGAAGGCTGGCATCGTCAAGGAACAACTGTCCGCAGTGGCGTTCACACGCGGTCCAGGACTGATGGGTTCACTGCTGGTAG
>CAVAIX010000076.1:0-9981 GCA_963588695.1 Bacteroidaceae bacterium
GGCGAGTGGATGGTTATCCTGCAGTTCCACTACGATGAGGAAGGTGACGAAGAGCGTGCAAAACAGCTGCTGCAATACGTGGCAGACCAGTTTTCGCAGATCACTGCCCTACTCTACGTCAACAATCAGAAGTGTAACGACACCATCGGCGACCAAGACATCCAACTCTTCAAGGGCAACGACCATATCTTCGAGACCATGGAGCAGTTGCGCTTCAAGGTAGGTCCGAAGTCGTTCTATCAAACCAACACAGAGCAAGCCTACCACCTCTATTCCGTGGTGAGGGAGTTTGCCTTCATGGCTGTGGACGGACAGACGCCTGGAACAGCACCGTTAGTCTATGACCTTTATACTGGTACGGGCACTATTGCCAACTTCATCGCAGCCAAGGCCAGTCGGGTGATAGGCATAGAATACGTGCCCGAGGCTATTGAGGACGCTAAGGTCAACTCCAGCATCAACGGCATCAGCAACACGCTGTTCTACGCTGGCGATATGAAAGACCTGCTGACCGATGATTTCATCGCGCAACATGGGAAGCCCGACGTCATCGTGACCGACCCACCACGGGCAGGCATGCACCCTGGCGTCATCAGCACCATCCTCAACGCGAAGCCCGAGCGCATTGTCTACGTCAGCTGCAACCCTGCCACGCAAGCGCGCGACCTGCAACTGCTCGATGCTGCCTACCATGTCCGTGAGGTGCAACCCGTTGATATGTTCCCCCATACGCCCCACGTGGAGAATGTGGTGCTGCTGACCCGTCGAGCATAAAGAGAAACCCATCAAACAGCCATGAACAAACGAACCCTACTCCTGCTGCTGACCGCCACCCTCCTTCCCCTCGGTCTGCAAGCAGAAAGTCCTAAGGAAAGTCTTGAAGAAAGTACTGCGCAGAGCAGTGCGACGACAAGCGCAGAGGAAGGAAAGAAGACCGTCAGTGTGGAGCTGCCGCAATGGGTCAAGGACATCAAGTTCAGCGGATACGGGATGCTTCAATACCAGGGGCACGACGGTGCTGAGGCTGCCAATACGTTTAACATCCGCCTGCTGCGCCTCATGCTCGACGGAAAGGTTGGCGATGTGGCTTGGCGCGTACAGTTGCAAGGCAGTGGCTCATCGGCCTACCTTGTAGACCTCTATGCCGAGTGGCAGAAATACCGCGCACTGCGCCTAAAGGCTGGTCAGTTCAAGCGCGCCTTCACCTTTGAAAATCCCGAGAACCCTATCGACCAAGGCTTTTACTCCTATGCGCTAATCATTAACAACCTTGTGGGCTATGGCGACAGAACGGGTGAGAAGTCGTCGGGAGGGCGCGATATGGGTGTGCAGCTTCAAGGCGACCTCCTTCCCAACCCAGCTGGACGTTGCCTGCTGCACTATCAAATAGGAGTCTATAATGGTGAGGGCATCAATGCTAAGGATGCAGACAACCGCAAGGACATTATCGGCGGCGTGTGGTTGATGCCCATTGAAGGACTGCGCATTGGTGCGTTTGGCTGGACAGGAAGTCGCGCTGGTGTGGGAGCAAAGAACCGCTATGCCCTCTCTGCAGAATACAAGCGCAAGGGTTGGGTGCTCCGCTCTGAATACGTTCACAGTCAAGGTGCAGCAGCCCCTGGTACGAGTTGGGGCGATAAGGCCGACGGACTCTATGCCTTTGTCGTTGCCCCCGTCATCCCAGGGAAGCTCTACGCCAAGGCACGTTATAATATGTATAGGGTGGACAAGACTTGGGACTCGTCGAAAACCATGTATGAGGCTGGTCTCAACTACGTGTTCAACAAGCATCTGCTGCTCCACACGGAGTATGCACGCGTCAACGACCGCACCACTGGACAGCCCGATCGGCACAACTATAATTTTGTGGATTGCCAGTTGAACATCCGCTTCTAACCCCTGCTTAAACAGGGCAGAAAGAGACAAAAAGGCAACAATCTGCACGATTTTTTTTGTTTTCTGCTTGCTTTTGTGAACTTTTTCGTACTTTTGCATACTGTATGAAAGTATTGAAGTTTGGCGGCACGTCCGTCGGTTCTATCGAGAGCATCCTCAGCTTAAAGCATATCGTTGAGTCAGAGACCCAACCTGTCATCGTTGTGGTCAGTGCCTTAGGTGGCATAACCGACAAACTCATTGCCATCTCGCGGCAAGCCTTAGGAGGCGAAGAAAGCTACAAGGCGGAGCTGGAAGCCGTGGTGCAGCGCCATCGCGATATGGTGGAGCGCGTCATTGAAGACCCCAAGGCCAAGGAGCAGCTGTTGAGCACCCTGAGCGACCTCTTCGAGCAGTTGCGCTCCATCTACTATGGCGTGTTCCTCATCCACGACCTCAGTGCGAAGACCCTTGCCACCATTGTGAGCTACGGTGAGCGACTCAGTTCCCACATCGTTGGCACACTCGTGCGCGGCGGTCAGCGGATGAATGCCAGAGACTTTATCAAGACCGTCAACAAACAGGGCAAGCACATCCTGGACACGAAGCTGACCTACCAGTTGGTTCGGGAAGCCTTTGCTGCCGTTGACCTAAGCACCACCGTGCCCGTAGTGCCTGGCTTTATCAGCCGCGACCGCGACACCCACGAGACCACCAACCTCGGACGCGGAGGCAGTGACTATACGGCAGCCATCATTGCAGCAGCCCTCGATGCAGAAGCACTGGAGATATGGACGGATGTCAATGGTTTCATGACTGCAGACCCACGCGTCATCCAGTCGGCTTATACCATCAGCGAACTGTCTTACGTCGAGGCGATGGAGCTTTGCAACTTTGGAGCTAAGGTGGTCTATCCGCCTACCATCTACCCCGTCTGCATCAAGAACATACCTATTAAGGTAAAGAATACCTTCAATCCCGACGACCCTGGCACTATCATCAAGGACAAGATAGACAACGACAGGAAACCCATCAAGGGCATCTCCAGCATCAATGGTACGACACTCATCACCGTGACGGGACTCTCTATGGTGGGCGTGATTGGCGTCAACCGTCGCATCTTCACTGCCTTGGCCGACAACGGCATATCCGTGTTCATGGTGTCGCAAGCCTCCTCAGAAAACTCCACCTCCATCGGTGTGCGCGACGAGGATGCCCCGAAGGCCGTGGAGACCCTCAACAGCGAGTTTGAGAAGGAGATTAAGACAGGTGCTATGTTCCCCATGCACGCCGAGAGTGGTTTGGCCACCATCGCCATTGTGGGAGAGAACATGAAGCACACACCAGGCATTGCCGGCAAGCTCTTTGGCACGTTGGGACGCAGTGGTATCTCCGTCATCGCTTGTGCACAGGGCGCGTCAGAGACCAACATCTCGTTCGTGGTTGACTCCAAGTTTCTGCGCAAGTCGCTCAACGTGCTCCACGACTCGTTCTTCCTTTCGGAATATAAGGTGCTCAACCTCTTTGTGTGCGGTGTGGGCACGGTGGGTGGCAACCTGTTGGAGCAGATAGCCACGCAATACAAGCAACTGGCTGAGACGCGCCGACTGAAGCTCAACGTGGTGGGTATTGCCAGTTCGCGCAATGCCATCTTCTCGCGCGAGGGTCTCGACTTGGAGCACTACCGCGAACAGCTGCGCGCTTCAGAACCCAGCAGTGTGTCGAAGTTGTGTCGCGAGGTGGTGGGTATGAACATCTTCAACTCCGTCTTCGTGGACTGTACCGCCAGTGCGGAGGTGGCTGAGCTGTATCAGACGTTCCTTGAACACAACATATCGGTGGTGACGGCCAATAAGATAGCCGCCTCGTCCGAGTATGAGAAGTACGCCCAGTTGAAGGCCACAGCCTTGCAGCGCGGTGTGAAGTTCCTGTTTGAGACCAACGTTGGAGCTGGCCTGCCTATCATCGGCACCATCAACGACTTGAGGAACTCGGGCGATAAGATTCTGCGCATAGAAGCCGTGCTGTCCGGCACGCTCAACTATATCTTCAACACCATTGCGGCCGATGTGCCCTTCTCAGAGGCTGTGCGGCGCGCTAAGGAAGAGGGATACTCCGAGCCCGACCCACGCATCGACCTGTGTGGCAAGGATGTCGTTCGCAAGTTGGTAATCTTGACGCGCGAGGCAGGCTACCGCGTGGAGCAGGACGACGTGGAGAAGCAGTTGTTCATGCCCGATGGGTTCTTCCAGGGCAGTCTCGAAGACTTTTGGAAGCAGTTGCCTACCCTCGATGCAGACTTTGAAGCGCGGAGAAAGGCACTGGAAGCCGAAGGGAAGCGTTGGCGCTTTGTGGCCAGCATGGACCGCGGCAAGACGAAGGTGTCACTCGAAGCCGTTGGTGAGCACCACCCGTTCTATGGACTGGAAGGTTCGAACAATATCGTGCTGCTGACCACCGAGCGTTATAAGGAATACCCCATGCTCATCCAGGGCTACGGCGCTGGTGCAGGAGTGACAGCCGCTGGCGTGTTTGCGAATATCATGTCAATAGCCAATATATAAGCAAGTTCTATGAAACACATCATCATCCTCGGCGACGGAATGGCAGACCACCCTGTGAAGCAACTGGGCGGCAAGACGCTGCTGGAATATGCGCGACCGGAATATATGAACCGGCTGGCTAAGGCAGGAAGGACGGGTAGATTACAGACCATTCCATCGGGATTTGCCCCTGGCAGTGAGGTGGCTAACACGGCCATCTTGGGCTACGACCTCAACCAGGTCTATGAGGGGCGCGGTCCGCTGGAGGCTGCATCTATTGGCTACGAGATGCGCGCGGACGACCTTGCCCTGCGCTGCAATATCATCACCTTAGGCAATGGCCGCATCGTCACGCACAATGGAGGTGACTTGGAGACTGAGGAGGCAGAACCCTTGATACGCGCGCTGAATGAGAAGTTGGGGAGCGACCGCGTGCAGTTCATCACGGGAACACAATACCGCCACCTGCTCGTGGTTCGTGGAGGGTCAAAGCATATCGTCTGTGCTCCACCTCACGACCATCCCGACGAACCCTGGAAACCCCTACTCGTCCGCGCAGAAAAAGACGCACCCGTAGAACCAGGCAGGATGACGGCTGAGGAGACAGCTACACTGCTCAACCGCTTGATACGCCAATCCCAACCCCTGTTGGAAGCTCAACCCCTCAATCGCCAGCGCGCTAAGAGAGGAGAGCGACAGGCGAACAGCATCTGGCCATGGGGCGGCGGCTATCGCCCTTCGATGCAGACACTGATGGAGCGTTATCCGCAGGTGAAGCAGGGCACGGTTATCTCTGCCGTAGACCTCATCAAAGGCATTGGACACTATGCTGGACTGAAGATAGCACACGTGGAAGGCGCTACGGGACTGGCCAATACGAACTATGAAGGGAAGGCGCAGGCAGCCCTTGAAGCCTTGCGACAGGACGACTTTGTCTTTGTGCACGTGGAGGCAACGGATGAGGCAGGTCACGATGGCAACCTCGAACTGAAGCTCCGCGCCATAGACTATTTAGACCAGCGGCTCATCAAGCCCATCTATGAAGCCATCTGCGAGATGGACGAACCCGTCTGCCTGGCAGTCCTGCCCGACCACCCCACGCCCGTGGAGATGCGCATCCATGTCGACGAGCCTGTGCCGTTCTTGGTGTGGTATAAAGGTATTGAGGCAGACGCGGTGGAGCACTACGACGAGGTGAGCTGCGTCAGCGGTAGCTACGGGCTGCTGCACCTTACGGAATTTATGAACGAACTGATGAACATACGATGAAATACTACAGTACAAACGGAAAAGCACCCTTGGCCGACCTCCACAAGGCAGTGGTGAAGGGATTGGCAGAAGACCGTGGACTCTACATGCCCGAGCGCATACAGACGCTGCCACAGGCGTTCTTCGAGCATATCGAAGAGTTGCCGTTCCAGGAGATAGCCTGCCAGGTGGCTGAAGCCTTCTTTGGCGAGGATGTAGAAAGGAAAGAGCTGCGCGACATTGTGTGCGACACGCTGAACTTCGACTGTCCGCTGAAGGAAGTGGAAGAGCACATCTATGCCTTAGAGCTGTTCCACGGGCCTACCTTGGCTTTCAAGGATGTGGGGGCGCGCTTCATGGCTCGTCTCCTGCAATACTTCATCCGACAGGAACGGGGCGGCAAGGTCAACGTGCTGGTGGCCACGAGTGGCGACACAGGCAGTGCGGTGGCTAATGGTTTCCTTGGTGTGGACGGCATCCATGTCTATGTGCTCTACCCCAAAGGTAAGGTCAGTCGGATACAGGAGGCGCAGTTCACTACCTTAGGTCAGAACATCACGGCCATCGAGGTGGATGGTGTGTTTGACGACTGCCAAAGGCTGGTGAAATCGGCTTTTATGGACGCTGAGCTGAACGCGCACATGCGCCTGACGTCGGCCAACTCCATCAATGTAGCGCGCTTCCTGCCCCAGTCCTTCTACTATTTTAATGCGTACGCGCGCGCGAAGGAACGGGGCGTGGCAGAAAGGTTGGTGGTCTCGGTGCCCAGTGGCAACTTTGGCAACATCTGCTCCGCGCTCTTTGGTCACAAGATGGGACTGCCCATTCGGCGCTTCATTGCTGCTAACAATGCCAACGATGTGTTCTACAAGTATTTGCAGACAGGCAGCTATGAGCCGAAGGCCAGTGTGCAGACGCTGGCTAACGCAATGGATGTGGGAGACCCCTCGAACTTTGCGCGCATCCTCGACCTCTACAAGGGCAGTCACGAGGCCATCTGTCGCGACATCAGTGGGGCTACCTACACGGACGACAAAATACGGGCTACGATGCAGCAGTGCTATCGCGACACGGGCTATGTGCTTGACCCCCATGGCGCTTGTGGCTATCGTGCGCTGAAGGAAGGCTTGCGAGAGGGCGAGACGGGTGTGTTTCTGGAAACTGCCCACCCAGCTAAGTTTAAGGAGAAGGTGGACAGCATCCTTGATACTGATATTGCCCTGCCCCAGCGCTTGGCAGCCTTCATGAAGGGCGAGAAGCGGAGCGTGGCCATGAGCAGTGCGTTTGAGGAGTTCAAGAATTTTTTAATTAAGAATTAAGAATTAAGAATTAAGAATTAAGAATTAAGAATTAAGATATAGACTGAAGGATTATGAATTTTACTACAGATGACCTAAAACAAATCTCCCGAAAGGGGATGAGTGAGCAGCAAGTGGAGCATCAGCTCCAGCAGTTTGAAACAGGATTTCCCTTCCTCAAGCTCGAAGCCGCAGCCAGTGTGGGTCACGGCATCTTGGCTCCCGATGAAATGGCTCAAAAGCGTTTCTCGGAGGCTTGGGAGGCTTACCAGCGTGAGGGCAAGTGCGTGGTGAAGTTTGTGCCTGCTTCGGGTGCAGCCAGCCGTATGTTTAAGGACATCTTCGCCTTTGTTGATGCGCCCTACGACGTGCCGACGACTGCGTTTGAGCAGCAGTTCTTTGACCACATCGAGCAGTTTGCCTTCCACGACGCACTGGATGCGGCCTGCCTGAAAAACACGGGTAAGACAATCCGACAGCTCATGGCCGATGGGCAGTACAAGGTGGTGGCCGAGCAGATGTTGTCTGCTGAGGGACTGAACTATGGGCAGTTGCCTAAGGGTATGCTGCTCTTCCACAACTATCCCGAGGGGGCACGCACCCCGATGGAGGAACACTTGGTGGAGGCGGCACTCTATGCTGCCACGAATGGTGAGGCGCACGTCCATTTCACCGTGAGTCACGAGCACATGGACTACTTCAAGCAGCGCGTGGCTGAGAAGGCAGACGGGTTTGCTAAGAAGTATGGTGTGCGCTACGACATCAGTTTCTCGGAGCAGAAGCCCTCTACGGACACGATAGCTGCCAATCCCGACGGCACTCCCTTCCGCCAGCAGGACGGTTCGCTGCTGTTCCGTCCCGGTGGTCACGGTGCGCTGATTGAGAACTTGAACGAGATTGGGGCTGATGTCATCTTTGTGAAGAACATTGACAACGTGGTGCCCGACCGACTGAAGGCCGAGACGGTGCAGTGGAAGCAGGTGATTGCTGGTGTGCTTGTCACCTTGCAGCAGCGCGCTTTCGGCTATCTTCGTCTGCTGGACACGGGCAGCTATAATCACGCGCAGATTGAGGAGATTATCCGCTTTGTGCAGCAAGACTTGTGTTGCAGGAAGAAGGACATCAAGGAGTTGGAGGATGCCGACTTGGTGGTGTACCTCCGAAAGAAGTTGAATCGCCCGATGCGCGTCTGTGGTGTGGTGAAGAATGTGGGCGAGCCAGGTGGTGGTCCTTTCCTCACGTACAATGCGGATGGCACGGTGTCGCTGCAGATATTGGAGAGTTCGCAGATAGACAAGCATAATGCGGCCTACGTGGAGATGTTTACTCAGGGCACGCACTTCAACCCCGTGGACTTGGTTTGTGCGGTGAAGGACTATCAGGGCAAGCCGTTCCATTTGCCCGACTTTGTGGACCCGACAACGGGGTTCATTTCGCAGAAGTCGAAGGATGGTCGTCCGTTGCAGGCACTGGAGTTGCCGGGGTTGTGGAATGGTGCGATGAGCGACTGGAACACGGTGTTTGTGGAGGTGCCGTTGGGCACGTTCAATCCTGTCAAGACGGTCAATGACTTGTTGCGCTCGCAGCATCATTAGAGAGATGCCTGCCCGTGTAGTCAACCATTAACTAAAAAAACGTTGAGGATGAAAAAGAAATTGCTTGCGTGTGTGGGGTTGGCATTGGTGTCCATCGTGCCTGGCTTTTCCCAAATCAATGAATTGGAGCGCGCTACGCCTGAGTCGCAAGGCATTCCGTCGCAGGCCATTGTACAGTATTTCGACTCCATTACGTCCTTGAAGACAACGGAGATTCACAGTGTGCTCCTCATGCGCCACGGGAAGGTTGTCGGAGAGATTCACCCACAACCGTTTAGGGCGGAATACGGACACACCCTGTTCTCCTGCTCCAAGACCTTTACCGCAGCAGCCATTGGCGTGGCTGTCGCAGAGAACAGGCTGAGGGTGACGGACAGACTGGCCGTGTTCTTCCCAGAACTGTTGCCGGACAGCATCAGCACGGGTCTTGCCAGCATCACCGTACACGACTTGCTGACTATGCAGAGTGGCTTCAAGCCAACGGATGACATCAGATGCAACCAAACGCAATGGATAAAAGGATGCCTGGCTAACGCGATGTTTGCCAAGCCTGGAAGCCGTTTTGCCTACGACTCGATGGACACTTATCTGTTGTCGGCCATTATCACAAGAGTGACTGGCATGACACTGCTTGACTACCTAAAGTCCAGACTTTTCGCACCTCTCCACATCACGGAGGTCAACTGGGAATGGAGTCCTGAAGGCATCAGTTGCGGCGGTTGGGGACTCTACTTGCAAGCCGAGAGCATGGCTAAGTTCGGCCAGTTGCTGCTCAACAAAGGAAAGTGGAACGGTCGCCAACTCATCCCCTCCTCTTGGGTGGAAGAAATGATGAAGACGCACGTGGAGGAGAGAGGCTACGGCTACCAGATGTGGCGATGCGACCATCCGAACACCTTCAGGGCAGACGGAGCATACGGCCAATACATCATCGTGATGCCCGAGGAGGACATGGTGGCGGTTATCACGCAAAGTATCTCGGGCGATGCAAGCGGTAAGGAACAGCGCTGGCTGTTCAAGCAACTGCTCCCCACCCTTTCCGACACGTCTCTTGACGAGAATAAGAACAGCCGACGGCTCGCTAAGATACAACAATCCTGCTCCTTGCCGTTGGCAGAGGGCAAGGCTGCCTCGCGCTGCCAAGCCTCACTCATCGGTACGGGCAAGAAGATTCTGTTGGAAGACAACAAGCTGGGTTGGAAGAGCATCGCCCTTGAGCAAAAGGGAAAGACGCTGACTTTTTCCATCGAGACGGAGAAGAACGGTGTCGTGGAAATCGCTTGTGGGCATAAGAACTGGATTGATTCACCTGTTCCCACGACCTTCCCTCCTCATGCCCGAGGCACGACGCTTGGCGCTTTCAGCGGCTTTGCACAACCGTTTACGGCAAGCAGCAGCTATGGCTGGCACACGGAGTACATC
>CAVAIX010000077.1:0-9796 GCA_963588695.1 Bacteroidaceae bacterium
ACTGTGTACAGTGTAATCCTTTCCCGACTTCACTTCGATGGGCAGGATGGTCAATGAGCTATGGTCATCCACTAGAAAATCGACCTCCCCGTTCTTGCGGTTGTCATAATAGAAAAGGTGATGGCCGTGTGCTTTCAGTTCCTGTGCCACGACATTCTCATAGGCGGCACCCAGGTTGATGCTTTTTTCGTCTTGCAGTATGGGGCGAAGGTTGTTGCCGTAGAGTTGTGAGGTGAGTATGCCGACATCGTTGAGATAGAGCTTCAGCAGGTTCTTTTGCACAGATTCCTTCAATGGATACTTGGGGTTGGAAATGGCATGGACATCCAGGGTGATTCCCGACGAGATGAGGTATTCAAACTCCTCAGCGTATCTGCTGAAACGATCGCCCTCTTTGTCTCTAATGCACTTTGCGACAATGCGCTTTTTCTTGTTCTCCATCTGTGATGGTATCATGTCGAAGATGCGACGGATGAGAAGGCTATGCCCGCAGTCTTGCTCATATTTTGACGCATCTTCGCCATACATGGAACGGATGGATTCCTGAATTTCACGAACCTTGACGATGTTGTGTGTGGCAAGATAAGTGTTGATAGCATCGGGCATTCCACCCACCAATAGGTATCTTCTGAACAGGTCTATAACGCGTTGGTGCATCTCCTCACTCAGACTTTCCCTTGCCATAAATTTCTGCCGCATGACAGCCAAAGCCTCCTCCCCGAAATCGTTAGCCAAGAGAAATTCTTCGAAGTCCAACTGATACATCTCCTTGCGTATGATGCTACCTATGGGGATGGAGGTGGTGCTGCGCAGCGTGATGCCGAGCAAACTTCCGCTTGCCACAAACCGATAGCGCTTGTCTTGACGGAAGAACTTCAGCATGGTGAGGTATTGGGGGTATTGTTGTATCTCGTCGAGGAAGATGAGGGTGTTTTGGTAGTTGTCAAGCCTCTTTCCTGCTATCATGCTGAGATTGAGGTAGAATTCTTCCGTTGTCCGAATGTTTTTGAACGTTTGTGTTCCTTCGTCGTCCTTTACGAAATTAATTTCCACAAAGTTCTCGAACAATCGTTTTCCCACCTCTCTGATGATGTAAGACTTGCCTATCTGACGAGCTCCTTCCAAGACAAGAATCTTGTCGGAGCCAGTCTTAAAATGGTCTTCTATATAGTTTCCAATCTTTCTGAACAACATGGCGTTTACACTTTTCAATAACTTTTAGGGTTAAAAAATACACTTTTCAATATAAAATACTGCTGCAAAATTACACTTTTCAAGTGAAATCTCCAAGTGTTTTTTACACTTTTCAATAAAAAGTTAGAAAAGCTCTTTCGGTAAAACTATCTCTTGGTAGCGACTATGCTCCATTCCCAAGAGTTGTTTTTTCGCTTCGAGGCCGCCAGCAAAGCCTGTTAGGGAACGGTTGGAACCGATGACACGATGGCAGGGGATGAGGATGCTGATGCCGTTTGCTCCAATGGCTTGTGCTACCGCCCTCACGCCCTTCGGATTGTCTATGCTTAGGGCTATCTCCTTGTAGCTCCTTGTCTCGCCGTAGGGAATTTCGAGCAGGGCTTCCCATACCTGCTGTTGAAAGTCGGTACCTACGGAGTGAAGGGGGATATCGAAGGTTGTGCGCTGGCCAGCAAAATACTCGTCCAACTCTTGTTTCGTTCGCTCCAATATGGGAGTTGATTCGGTGATGAAAGCGGCATTCAAGAGCCTTTCCAACCGCTGTTTGTTGCGCGCTGCACAGGGCTTTTCGTGCCAGTCGCAGAGACAAAGAGCATCTCCTACGGAAGCCAGAACGAGCGTTCCGCATGGGGTGTCGTAATATTGAATGTTGAGCGTCTGCTTCATGTGGTACAATGCGGCGAGAGCGCGAAGTATTTCCACAGGGGCGCGGCCATCAGACTCTGCCAGATTTCCCCGTTTTTCAGCATATCGTGCACCTCTTCACGGGTGAAGAACCTCACTTCGATATCTTCGCCCCGATCTAGGTGTTGTGAACCTTTCAGCGTTACGCCAGTGGCCAAGAAACAGTGGACAATATTGTTCTGACTGCCAGGATTGGCAGAAATCGTCATCCACTCCTCCCAGTGTCCGCCGCCGAAGCCCGTCTCCTCCATCAGTTCGCGCCGAGCTGCCTCTTCGGGTGTCTCGCCCTTCTCCATCACCCCAGCGCAAAGCTCGTTGAGCGTCTTTCCTAATCCGTAGCGATACTGGCGGACGAAAACGAAGCGGCCGTCCGCTGTAATGGCGATGGTGTTCACCCAGTCAGGATATTCCAGTACGTAATACTTGTCGACGACAGTACCCGTGGGCAGTTGCACCTGGTCCACGCGGGCGGTCAGCCAAGGCTCCCGAAACAGGTATTTCTGTGAGAGCGTCTTCCATTTCATGTCTTTGTCTTCCATATTCTTCATGGTCGTATTTTTATCTAATGTGTAGCGATTAAAAGCCTTTGCGGAGCCTGCGTACGAGTGCCTTACCGATTTGGCTGAAATGACCGTAGCGCAGGTTCAGTAGGAGTTCTTCGACGGAGCGTCCGATTTTAATCCAGGGGTGACCCCAAGCGTTGTAGCGGTACATCCGTTCCTTGTAGGTCACGTCTTCGATGACATGATGTGGATGGCGCAGGGGAAAGTCTGTCTCGTAGCTCTGCATCGTGAACTGGCGGCGCACACCGCGTGGCAGTGTCTTGAAGGCGGAATAGTGGGTGGAGTCGTCGGTGGCTCCTATGTTGCGGATCATGTTCCGCGTGGGCATGATGGCCAGTCCCGAGTTGAACAGCATCGTGCTCCAAAAGACAGTCTCGAAATCGGGCTTTCCACCGTTGCGGTAGCTTTGGCAGATGGGCAGGAAGTCCTTTCTGATGTGTTGACTCTTGAGCAGGTTGCGCAGCAGTCGCAGGTCGTAAGGATGGTCCAAGAAGGTGTAGTGACCATCCCATTGGTTGACGACGCGACTCCACGAGGCCCAGCCCCAGATGGAGAAGGCCGAGGTGAAGAAATAGTCGCAGGGCGTATCGGGTGTCTGCTCATCCATGTTGTAGCCCGACACCATCGTGATGCGTTCGTCGTTCTCGTAGCGGTCAAGCATTTCCTTGCAGAAGCGGAAGAACGACACTATCGGCACTACGTCGTCCTCCAGCACGATGCATTTGTCAGCCTGCGAGAATGCCCAGCGGTGCGATGTGAATCCCGCCGTCGTGCAGCCTAAGTTCTGTTCTTGGTAGTTGCGGTAGACCTCGCATTCCCAGTCGATTTCTGCCACTACTTCCCGACAGGCCATGATGGCTGGTAGGTCTTGTTCGTTGCGCGGCCCGTCTTGAAAGAGGAACAGTCGGGTGGGGCGCGCCTTGCGCACCTGTTCGAACACTTGTCTTAGGCTGTTTGGACGGTTGAAGAACAGCATAAGGACAGCAATGTCGATCTGGGCAGGATGTTTCATAGACGATGTTGTTTGATTTGTATGATTCTTCGGTATAGCAGGGTGAGTGGACGGCTCAGTACTGGAGGCAACGCCCAGACCAGTCGGTCATAGAGGGGAATGCCTGCGGGCAGTGTGCCGATGGCATCGCGGTAATACGCTGTGTGCACGTTGTAGCAGCCATCGTGGATGAACTTCTCGTATTCCTTCAACTGGTGGAGTACGAAGGCACTGTGCAGTTCCGCCCATTGCGGCTGTAGCGTCTGGCGCAGCAGCTGGTCGTAGAGCATCTCGCGGTCAAGGGTGCGGCGGCGCGTGTTGGGCACACCGACCGTGTAGCGGTAGACGCAGTCGGTGATGAACCACACCTTAGGACGTTTCATCAGCACCTTCACCTGCATGAGCTTGTCCTCACCCTCGATGATGTCGCGTGGTGTGTCAAGACATCCCTCAAGAATGGAACGGCGGAAGATGGCGGCCCACAGCACAGGGAATCGATTCTTTCCAGCAATGATGGCGCGGATGAGGGGCGTGGGACTGACTTCCCCCTCGTACACCACGGGCGACTGCACTCCGTCTTGGGTGCAGAAGGTAGCAATCACCTCGTCGGCTTCCGTTCGATGGGCGGTGTCATAAAGGGTACGCAAGGCTCCCAGTAGTAGTTCGTCGTCACAGTCCACGAAGACGATGTATTCGCCCTGCGCCTGCTCTACTCCATAGCGGCGCGCTGCCGTAACCCCTTGGTTGGGCGTGTGGAAAATGCGCAGGCGGCGGTCGCCTGTTAGTTGGTCGCACAGTGCGCCCGAGCCGTCGGTGCTCCCGTCGTCAACGGCCACAATCTCCATCTCGTCCATGTCCTGAGCGAGCAGTTGGTGGAAGCAGCGTTCCACGTATTCTACCTTATTATATATAGGGACGATGACCGAGACCTTCATTGGCTTCGTTTTTTAGGTAAGACATAGTGCAGACACTCGTCGAGAATCCGCGCGTGGGCCAGTTTTAGAATGAGCAGATAGAGTACGCCAGCTAAGGCCATGCGTACCAACAGCAGCACTGGTGCAACGGTCAACCACCATGTGGCGTAGTGTGTGACTACCATCACCACAGCAGCTACTGCTAAAAAGGGTAGGAGGTCTGCGGCAATGTGGCGGAACCGCAGTCCAGTCAGTCGGTATGCTGCCATCTGCCAAGGCAGTAGCCACAGGATGTTGAAGGCGGTGTAGACAGCCACCATGGGCAGCACTCCCAGTCGGCTGACAGCGATGACGATGGCCAATTGGAAGGCAATCTGTAGGATGTTGAGCCACATATTGATGTCTGACCGTCCATGGCTGATGACCAGGTTCTGATAGAGTGTGTAGAACGGCATGAAAGCACCGCCGATGCAGAGCACCTGCAGGATGGGGACGGCGTCGAGCCAACCCTCGCCAATGGTAGTCACGATAAATTCGCGGCTGACTAACGATAGTCCCGTCAGTGCAGGGAAAGCAAAGAAAGCCGTGAAGCGGAGCATCTTACGGAACACTCGAATTTCGCGCTCCTGCTCGTTGCGTATCTCCACCAGTACGGGCTGTGCCACCTGCATCACCGTGTTGCTGACCAAGGCGTGGGCCATTGTGTTCCATTTGTTGGCCTGAAAGAAAATCCCCGTGGTGCGCATACCGAGCATATTGCCGAACACCACGGTCAGCATATTGTTGCTGATGGTGGTGATGACCATCGTGACGAGGATCTTCATGCTGAAGCTAAACGTTTGGCGGATGGGGGCGAAGTCGAACGACAGGGTGGGGCGCCACTTGATGAAATACAGACGACCTAATACCAGTGCTAAGCTGTTGACCACCTGCTGGGCGGCAATACTCCAGTAGGTCATTCCTGCCAGTGCCATACCGACGGCGGTACAGCCAGAGAGCACGAGCGCCACTATCGACACGATGGCCAT
Organism: Bacteroidaceae bacterium; assembly: GCA_963588695.1. Lineage (GTDB taxonomy): Bacteria > Bacteroidota > Bacteroidia > Bacteroidales > Bacteroidaceae > Prevotella. The sequence continues at coordinate 5,375 of CAVAIX010000077.1, forward strand.
TTCGCGCTGCATCATGTGTTTCGTCATGTACGCATTCATCGAAATGCCGAATGAAGAGATGAAGAACGAGAGGAATACCACGCGCGACAGAGCGGTCAGTTCTGGTTGGTGGAAGAAAACAGCTATGAGTGGCGCACAGGCAAACAGCACGGCATAGAGACCAGCACTCATCAGCACGTTGAACCAGAATACAGCGTTGTAGTCGCGGTGGCAGGGACGCTCCATGTTGACCACGGCTGTGGAGAAACCGCTTGACTGCAGGTTGCCTGCAATGAGCGAGAAGATGCTCAGCACGCCAACCAGTCCGTAGTCTGCAGGCGACAGCAAGCGTCCGAGGAAGATGCCGAAGAGGAGGTTGAGCAGCTGCGTCGTGCCACTGTTCAGCGCTCCCCACATCAGTCCCTTGGCTGTCTTGTCCTTCAGCGATACCATAAGCAAACGTATGTCTGTAATTGTAATTCCATGCAAATTTACAACATAAATCCGAGGAAGGAGACAAAAAGAAAGATTTTTATTTTGTATTGTCTCCGATTTGGCGTACCTTTGTCTAGATAAATGCCAAAAGAGAACGAACTTTCCACCATGGATATCAAACCGATTAAGCAGGAATGGAACACCATCATCCTTGACACGCTCAAGGCTTTCATGGCTATCTGTGAGCGGCACGGACTCACCTACTACGGCTGTGCAGGGACGGCCATTGGAGCTGTGCGCCATCAGGGCATCATTCCCTGGGACGATGACATCGATGTCATCATGCCCCGTCCAGACTATGACCGACTGCAGACCATCGCCAAGACTGAGGACTGGGGAAAATACGAACTCATCACGCCCTACGATGATGATACCTATCCTCTTAGTTTCTCGAAAATCTCCAATCGGGAGACCACACTCGTCGAGGAGCGGCGCATTCCTTGCGTCATTGGACTCTACGTGGACATTTTTCCACTCGATGCGACCGACGATGATGTGCCGACGGCTGAGCGACTAAAAGACCGCTACGCGAAACTCGCCAACCGGCTGAACGCCATTTCAACCCACAACACCTTCGGCGAATACCTCGCGTTGTTGACACAGCGCAAAGAGTGGGGGAGGTTTGCCGTTAAAACACTGGCCTTCTTCTGTCGTTCTGCGCTCCGTCGCCGTTTACTCCGTCAAATGGACGCGTTGAGTCGTCGCTACGACTACGATAAAGCTCACAACGTGCAGGTCTATATGGGTTCCTATGGCCATCGGGAAGTGTTTCCAAAGGCTTGGCTGGGGAAGGGAAAGAAGTTCCCCTTTGAGGATACGGAGATTCCACTGCCTGAAGCCTATGACCCGTATCTGCGACATTTCTTCGGTGACTATATGCAGTTCCCGCCCGAGGAACAGCGCATTGAGAAACACCATCGTGCCTACGTCAACATCCACCGTAAGGAGCATCGTGAGGAGATTCGACCGAAGGTGGATTTCAAACTCTAATGCTTTCCGTTTCATGTAAAAACAATCGTTCAATGAACTATGCACTCATCATAGCCGGAGGCTCCGGCAACCGCATGGGACAAGACATTCCCAAGCAATTCATGCACGTGGACAATAGTCCTATTATCATTCATACGATGATGACCTTCCAGCGCCATCCAGACATTGATGGCATCGCTGTCGTCTGTCTTGACGGTTGGCAGACGGTACTGCAGTCGTACGCCAACCAGTTTTCCGTGACCAAACTGAAATGGATTTTCCCTGGCGGCAGAAACGGGCAGGAGTCCATCCATAACGGAATCTTCGGACTGAAGGATGCGGGCGTTGACGATGACGACCTTGTCCTGATCCATGATGCTGTGCGTCCGCTTCTCTCGCAGGACATCATCTCGTCTAACATTGCCGTTTGTCAGAAGTACGGCTACGCCATTACGGGCATCAAGTGCCGTGAGGCCATCCTGGAGAGTGAGGATGGTTTCTCCACGACGACCAGTATTCCGCGCAATAAACTCATCCGCACACAGACGCCTCAGACATTCCGCCTGCGCCATTTGATAGCGGCACACGAGGAAGCAGCGCGTCGGGGCATTACCGATTCCGTCGCTTCGTGCACCCTGATGGCCGAGCTGGGCGGCATAGAGATGCACATCGTGCCTGGTTCGGAGAAGAATATTAAGGTGACCACCATCGAGGACTTGGAGATTCTCAAGGCACTGATGCACGTGGAGAAAGAAACGTGGCTGAAATGAATACCTACACAGACGACATCCTACTGGCCAGTCGGGAACCACTGCCTTGGGAACGGTTAGAGGGTAAGCATATTTTGGTGACGGGAGCCACAGGACTGATAGGTGGTTGTCTTGTGGACTTGCTGATGCGCCGACCGGGACATTCCTACCACGTCTTTGCCGCAGGTAGGAATGTGCAGCGCGCCCAACAGCGTTTTTCGGCTTGGCTTGCTGACCCTACGTTTCATTTCCTTCAGTGTGACGTGTGCGAGCCGTTGCCCTCTGAGGAGACTTTCCATTTCATCATCCATGCCGCCAGCAACGCCAGTCCTGTATTCTTCGCAGAGTGTCCAGTAGAGGTCATCAAGGCCAATGTTCTTGGCACCTGTCAGTTGTTAGACTATGGGAAGAGCCACGGCCTGGAACGCCTGCTCTACGTCTCGACAGGGGAAGTTTATGGGGAGAGTACGGCCAAAGTGCTTCGAGAAACGGACAGTGGTCATGTGGACTGTGCCACGCAGCGCGCCTGTTACCCTTCGTCGAAGCGTGCCGCCGAAACCTTGTGCGTCTCTTACGCTGCCGAATATGGTGTGGATACGGTGATTGCGCGTCCCTGCCACACGTATGGTCCTTATTTTACGGAAAGCGACAACCGCGTGTTCTGCCAGTTTATCCGTAACGTGTTGGCTGGCGAGAACATCGTGATGAAGAGTGACGGTAGTCAGTTGCGCTCTTGGTGCTACGTGGTGGACTGTGCTCGCGCGTTGCTTTACATTCTGTTGCGAGGTGCGCGCTGTCAAGCCTACAATGTGGCTGACCCTACGTCCGTGTTCTCCATCCGTGGTCTGGCCGATGCCGTTGCGCATACGGCTGATAAAAAAGTGATATGCCAACAGCCGTCTGGACAGGAGTCGAAGGGCTATTCGACGGTCAGCCACGCGGTCTTCGACACCTCCAAGCTGCAAGGCTTGGGTTGGAACGTCTGTGGCGACTGGCGTGACAAGCTGGCGGCCACGGTCAAGGAGATGGAGCAGACAGGCGGTGTTAACCCACCTGACTGCCGGGCTTGACGTCCTTACTGGTTGTCACCACGCTGAGGCTCTCGTCGAAGTCGACGGCCGAGAGAATCATTCCCTGACTTTCGATGCCCATCATCTTGCGCGGTTCGAAATTGGCCACGAAGAGGATGCGCTTGCCGACAAGGGCAGCCGGGTCTTCATAGAAGGCGGCAATGCCACTGAGGATGGTGCGGTCAGTGCCTGTTCCGTCATCGATGGTGAACTGAAGGAGTTTTTTCGATTTCTTCACCTTTTGACAGTCTTTGATGAGGCCAACGCGGATGTCCAGTTTCTCGAAGTCCTCGAACGACACGTTGTCCTTGACGGGTGCGGCCTTGTGGGCTGCGGCCTCGTTGGCTTTCTTGGTGGCTTCGAGTTTATCGAGTTGTTTCTGTATCACCTCGTCCTCAATCTTCTCGAAGAGCAGTGAGGGCTCGTTCAGTTGGTGTCCTGCCTTCAGCAGGTCGGTTGTGCCAAGCTGTTCCCAGTCAAACGACGTGATATTGAGCATATCGCGCAGTTTCTTGCTGGAGAAGGGCAGGAAGGGCTCGAAGGCGATGGCGAGGTTAGCCACCAGTTGGAGCGAGATGTTAAGGATGGTCTCCACGCGCTTCATGTCGGTCTTGGCCACCTTCCACGGCTCGCAGTCGGTGATGTATTTATTGCCGATGCGTGCTAAGTTCATAGCTTCTTTCTGTGCTTCGCGGAACTTAAACTGATCGAGCAGTGCCTCCACGCGTCCCTTCACGTCCTTGAACTCTGCCAGTGCTTGACGGTCAACCTCCTGCAGTTCGCCGCAGGCTGGCACAATGCCGTTCCAGTATTTCTTGGTGAGTTGCAGGGCGCGGTTCACGAAGTTGCCGTAGATGGCCACGAGTTCGTTGTTGTTGCGGTCTTGGAAGTCCTTCCAGGTGAAGTTGTTGTCCTTGGTTTCTGGTGCGTTGGCGGTCAGCACGTAGCGCAGCACGTCCTGCTTGCCAGGAAGATCTACCAAGTATTCGTGCAGCCAGACGGCCCAGTTGCGTGAGGTGGAGATCTTGTCGTTCTCCAGGTTCAGAAACTCGTTGGCTGGCACGTTGTCGGGCATGATGTAGCCGCCGTGTGCTTTCATCATGACGGGGAAGATGATGCAGTGGAACACGATGTTGTCCTTGCCGATGAAGTGGACAAGG
>CAVAIX010000078.1:0-9587 GCA_963588695.1 Bacteroidaceae bacterium
TCGCCACCCTGTCGTACAGCCTGGACGGCAAGACGTGGACACCTGCAGTCCGGGACTTCAAGATGGTGTACGACTACCGTCGCCTCTTCATGGGTACGCGCTTCGCCATTTACAACTACGCGACGAAGACAACGGGCGGCTACGTGGACGTGGATAGCTTCGAATATACAAAAAAAGACTGGTGAAGAATGAAAAAGATGGCGTAAGTATGCTGATAAAAGTGCGGAAATTCGTATCTTTGTGCCGCCTTTCAAAGCATAAACGATAAAAACGATACCATAATGAAGAAAAAACTATGGGGGGCGATGGCCCTCGCACTACTCGCCTTTACCGCACAGGCAGAAGAAAAACAACTGATCAGTCCCGATGGACGTTTGACGGTCATCGTGTCCGACAACCAAGGTCTGCCGACGTACCAAATCCAGTATGACGGCAAGACGTTCCTGCAGCCGTCGGCCCTCGGTTTGGTCACCGACCTCGGTGACTTCACCCAAGGCATGACGCTGACCAAGGCTTCCGACGTGACGGCCGTCAACGAGAGCTATTCGCTGACGCGCATCAAAAAGAGCAAGGTGGAGGTCAATGCGCACCGCCAGACCTTCTCCTTTGCGAAGGATGGCAAGGCTATCTATGACGTGGAGTTCCACGTCGGCAACAACGATGTAGCGTTCCGTTACCTGTTGCAGAAGCAGGGCGAGACCCGTTGCTGTGTCATCCGCCAGGAAGCCACTGCCTTTGCCCTGCCGCAGGGTGCAACGTCGTTCCTCTGTCCGCAGATGGATGCGATGGGCGGTTGGAAGCGCACCGCTCCCAGCTACGAGACGAACTATGCACTCGACGTGCCCGTGGGCACAGCACTCAGCAATACGGGATATACGTTCCCCTGCCTGTTCCGCAACGGCAACGACGGCTGGTTGCTCATCTCCGAGACGGGCACCGACGGCGACTACTGCGCTTGCCGACTGTTGGGCAAGGCCGACGGCTCTTATCAGATTGGCTTCCCGCAGGAAGGCGAGATGAACGGGCTTGGATCAGCCTTTGCTGGTGTCAACCTGCCTAGCAAGACCCCTTGGCGCACCATCACGTTAGGCATCACGTTAGCTCCCATTGCCGAGACCACCATTCCCTTCGATGTGGTCGAGGAGAAATACCCAGCTTCCAAGACCTACGAGGCCAGCAAAGGTTCTTGGTCGTGGATTATCCGCATGGATAACTCCTGCAACTTCGAAGAACAGAAGGAGTACATCGACTTCTCTGCAGCCATGGGTTGGCAGACCGTTCTCGTTGACGCACACTGGAGCTATCAGATTGGCTACGACAAGGTGGAGGAGTTAGCGCGCTACGGCAAGTCGAAGGGTGTGGACCTCTTCCTGTGGTACAACTCCAACGGCTACTGGAACGACGCGCCACAAGGTCCTCACGCCAAGATGCACAAATCGGGCGTGCGCCGCAAGGAGATGGCTTGGATGCAGAAGATAGGCATCCGGGGCATCAAGGTCGATTTCTTTGGGGGTGACAAGCAGGAGATGATGCAACTCTATGAGGACATCCTGACCGATGCCAACGACTTTGGCATTGAGTGTATCTTCCATGGCTGTACCCTGCCGCGCGGCTGGGAACGAATGTATCCGAACTACGTGGCTTCAGAGGCCGTGCTGGCCAGTGAGAACCTCCATTTCTCGCAGCAGATGTGCGACATGGAGGCCAGCAACGCCACGCTCCATCCCATCATCCGCAACACGGTGGGTTCGATGGATTTCGGCGGCAGCGCCCTCAACAAGTTCTACGGCACGGACAACAAGCACGGCTCGCAGCGTCGCACCTCCGACGTCTTCGCCCTGGCCACGGCGGTGCTCTTCCAAAGTTCTGTGCAGCACTTCGCCCTCGCGCCCAACAACATGACCGACGCACCAGCCTGGGCTATCGACTTCATGAAGACCGTGCCCACCACCTGGGACGATGTTAAGTTCCTGGACGGCTATCCCGGCAAGTACCTCATCATGGCGCGCCGCCACGGCAACCAGTGGTTCGTCTGCGGCATCAATGCCCAAAAGGAGCCGCTGAAGGTGAAACTCTCCCTGCCGATGTATGCCGCAGGCCAGTCGCTTAAGGTCTATGCCGACAACAAGACGCTGGCGGGGCAGGTGAAGACCGTGAAGCAGTCGAAGAAACAGACGATGGACATCACCATTCCCTGCAATGGTGGTCTGGTCATCGTGAATGAATAAGAAAGAAACACACGAACATACTATGGGAATCATTATTGGCATCGACGTGGGCATTTCTACCACCAAGATAGTAGGACTGCGCGACGAGCACGTTGTATCCCCCATCCGCATTACGGCAGTAGACCCCGTCACCTCGCTCTACGGCGCTTTCGGCAAGTATCTCCACGACAACGGCATCAGTCTCGCCGACGTGGAGCAGGTGATGGTGACGGGTGTCGGCTCGGCCTATATCGATGGCCCTATCTACGGCCTGCCCACGGGCAAGACCGACGAGTTCGTGGCCGACGGTCTTGGAGCACGCTTCGAGAGCGGCCTGTCGAAGGCCATCGTGGTGTCGATGGGCACGGGAACGAGCTTTGTACAGTGCGACGGCGACGACATCCGCCACATCGGTGGCATGGGTGTCGGCGGCGGCACGGTGCAGGGACTGTCGCGCGTCATGCTCAACACCGGCGACCCGAAGCAGATCTCGAGCTTGGCTTTGCGCGGTGACATCCGCAACATCAACCTGCTTATCGGCGACATCTCCCTGCGCCCCCTGCCAGGACTGCCCATGAACGCCACGGCCTCGCTCTTCAGCAAGGCGCAGTATGACGCACCGCGCGAAGACATCGCCCTGGGCATCATCACCATGGTGCTGCAGAGTATCGGCTCAGCCAGTATCCTCTCTGCCCTCAACACGGGCATTCGGGACTTCGTGCTCATCGGCAACCTGACGCTCTACCCCCAGTGCAAGGAAATCTTCCCCATGATGGAGAAACTCTACAACGTGCGCTTCCACATTCCTAAGTACGCGGAGTTCTGCACCGCCATCGGTGCAGCCCTCAATTTCCGCAAACAGTTGCAGTAACGTTCCCTTAAACTTTCTTAATCATGTGTTGAAAAGTGTAAGAATTTGGTCCAACGCTCTATTATAATTTTCTCTTGCTTGCAAAGTTAGTGATTATGTTTGAAAAACTCACCATCTCAGGTGTTAAATCTAAAAAAATACTGGTGATTTCCCCGTACCTTGTGGCAAGCAGGGTGCGGGGATTTTTTTCCAATTAGGGAAATCTGACTGCCTAGTGAGAGAAAAAATGGAAAACGTTTTGCTTTTTCCGCGGATTGTTGTAACTTTGCAGACAGTTTAACCAAAGCAATAGAGAACAATGGACGACTACCCGGCGGATAATTACAATTCGTAGGCGTGAGGAGCGGCAAGGCAAGACTGCTAATCCTCTTGCCAAAGACCACATTTTGCACCAAAACAAGGATTAGCACAATGAAGACATTCTGGAACACGAACCATGGACTGAGCCAGCTCAAGGAGTGGCAGCCCAATTGCTGGATACAGGTGACCTGTCCGACGGAAGAGGACAGCCAACTGCTGGAAGACCAGTACCACATCCCCGACTATTTCCTCTCGGACATTAGCGATACCGACGAGCGTGCACGCTATGAGTACGATGACGGCTGGATGCTTATCATCCTCCGCATTCCCTACGTCAAGGAGGTGCGCTCACGCACACCTTACACCACCGTGCCTCTTGGTATCATCCATAAGCGGGACGTGACCATCACCGTCTGCTACTATGAGACGAACATGATGATCGACTTCGTGTCGTTCCAGCAGAAGCGCGGCGAGGGGTTCACCGACCACGTCGACATGATTTTCCGCCTCTTCCTCTCCTCGGCCGTGTGGTACCTAAAGCGGTTGAAGCAAATCTCCATGCTCATCGACAAGGCCAAGCGCAACCTCGACCGCGAGGTGAACAACGAGAGCCTTATCGGCCTGTCGCGCCTGCAGGACTCGCTCACCTATTTCAACACGTCCATACGCGGCAACGAGGTGCTGCTCTCGAAGTTGAAGTTCAAACTGCAGATAGACGAACTCGACGCCGACCTCATCGAGGACGTGAACATCGAGATGACACAGGCGCGCGAAACCACCAATATCTACTCGAACATCTTGGAGTCGACAATGGACACCTACCAGAGCATCATCAACAACAACATGAACACCATCATGCGTACGCTCACCTCGGTCACCATCATACTGATGTTGCCCACCCTCATCTCCAGCTTCTTCGGTATGAACCTCATCAACGGCATGGAAACGAACCCTGCTGGATTCGTCATCGCCATCATCATTTCGCTGTTCATCTCTATCATGTCGTGGGCCTTTTTCCGGCACAAACGACTGATTTAGGGCAGAAAATAGCACTTTTCCGTCCTAAAATTAGGCTGTTTCAGATATTTTACGTACTTTTGAAGCCAGTACGTGAACGCTAACCCATTTTAAGAACTCAAAAAATTAAGATGATGGACTCTCAAGAACAGACGCTCGAACAGGAGCGCAAGCAGTATCAGAACAAGAAGGAAGTGCTTGAGCGCGTGCGCGAAATCGCACAAGGCGAGGACGCACCGCAGAAGGACGAAGTAGACTACCTGAAGACGGTATTCTACAAGTTTCACACGGCCGAGCGCGAGGCAAAACTCAAGGAATATATCGACAACGGAGGCAATCCCGACACCTATCAGGTGCTGCCCGACGAAACGGAGGAGGCCTTCAAGGCCGAGATGGGTATCATCAAGGAGAAACGCCAGAAACTATTCCTCGAACAGGAACAGGAAAAGCAGGACAACCTGCAGAAGAAACGGGACATCATAGAGAAGATTAAGGCCATGGTCACTTCGCCTGAAGAGGCCAACAAGTCGTACAAGGACTTCAAGGCGTTGCAGGAGGAGTGGAAGGAAATCAAGAACGTGCCAGCAGAAAAGGCCAACGAGCTGTGGCGCAACTATCAACTCTACGTGGAGCAGTTCTACGACCTGCTCAAACTCAACAGTGAGGCACGCGAATACGACTTCAAGAAGAATCTGGAGAAGAAGACGCACCTCTGCGAGGCCGCCGAGAAACTGGACGAAGAGCCAGACGTGATTAGTGCCTTCCACCAGTTGCAGAAGCTCCATCAGGAGTATCGCGAGACAGGCCCTGTGGCTAAGGACTTGCGCGAAGAGGTATGGGCACGCTTCAAAGCCGCTTCCACCGTCATCAATAAGAAGCACCAGCAGTATTTCGAACAGCGCAAGGAGAAGGAGGAAGAGAACTTAGCGCGGAAGACGGCACTCTGCGAGAAGATAGAGGCCATCGTGGCCGAAGAGAACAAGGGAAGTGGTGACTGGGAGAAGCACACCAAGGCCATCATGGAACTGCAAGCTGAATGGAAGACCATCGGCTTCGCACCCCAGAAGATGAACGTGAAGATCTTCGAGCGTTTCCGCAAGGCCTGCGATGAGTTCTTCGGCAAGAAGACCGCCTATTTCCGGACAAGGAAAGAGGAATATAAGGTCAACGCTGAGAAGAAGCGTGCGCTGATAGAGAAGGCTAAAGCCCTACAGGACTCCACCGACTGGAAGTCAACCAGCGATAAGTTTGTTAACCTCCAGAAGGAGTGGAAGACCATTGGCACCGTGCCCAGAAAGCTCGGCGACCAGTTGTGGAATGAGTTTATCGGCATCTGCAACAAGTTCTTCGAGGCTGCCAACGCCGCTGGGGCAGGCACGCGAAGCAGCGAACATCAAAACTTAGCCAAGAAGCGCGACATCATTGAACAGTTGAAGGCACTGGCCGAGCAGACGGGAGAGGACCTTCAGGACAAGGTGCAGCAGTTGGTGGCTGAATTCCAGGCCATTGGTCATGTGCCTTTTAAGGAGAAGGACAAGGTCTACGACGAGTTCCGCGCTGTGGTCGATCCACTCTACAAGACGTTGAACATCAGCATGGCCAAGCGGCGCCTCAATAATTTCAAAGACAATCTGCGACAGATGGCAGAGCGCGGCGAGAATGCCCTCGACAACGAGCGTGCGCGCCTGATGCGCCAGTACGAGCAGTTGAAGAGCGAGGTGCAGACCTACGAGAACAACCTCGGTTTCCTCAATGCCTCCTCGAAGAAAGGCAACTCACTCATCGACGAGATGAACCGGAAGGTGCAGAAACTCAAGGACCAGGTGCAGTTGGTGCGCGAGAAGATCAAGGCCATCGACGACAGCAACAACAGCAACAAACAGCAGGAATAGGTCGTAGCCCTTTTCCGCAGAATAGACATTCAAAAGTGGCAATAAGGCTTGGGACAACCGCCTTATTGCCATTTTTTTTCGCCCTTTTGTACGGGGCGTGAACATGAGAGATAATATGTGTAACATAGGATAAAGTATTACTGCCAAAATTTCGCTAAATTTGCAGCCGTGAACCAAACATAAAAACCAGTAATGATGAAAAAACGAAACTTTCTAACCTTCGCTCTGTTGGCGATGGTGCTGCACGTCAGCGCATCCGTTGCAAGCGAAACGGCCACGCCCGCAGGCGCGGACCCCAATTTCCAAATTTATCTCTGCTTAGGACAGTCGAACATGGAGGGCAACGCTGCTCCCGAAGCCTGTGACCGCGTCGGTGTGAGTCCGCGCTTCGTGACGATGAATGTGTGCAGCGACGAGAAGGCCGGATGGCAGAAATACCAGTGGCGCACGGCTGTGCCGCCCTTGGTGGCTCCGTCGGCAGGACTGACTCCTGCCGACTATTTCGGTCGCCGCATGGTGGACTTCCTTCCCGAAAAGGTCAGGGTGGGCGTGGTGATGGCCGCCGTTGGCGGAGCCAGCATCGACCTGTTTGACAAGCGGTTCTACAGCAACTATCTGAAGACGCAACCCGACTGGATGAAGCAGATAGCCAGCCGTTATGATGGCAACCCCTACGCCAGCCTGATTGCCGCCGCACGGGAGGCGATGAAGCTGGGCGTGGTGAAGGGCATCCTCTTCCATCAGGGCGAGACGAACACCGCAGACCCCACCTGGCCAGCACGCGTGAAGACCGTTTATGAAGATATCCTTGCCGACCTCGGCCTGCAGGCTTCCAACGTGCCCCTGTTGATGGGCGAGGTGGTACAGACCGACCAGGGCGGAGTCTGTGGCGCACATAATGCCATCATTGACAGCATAACCAAGACCATCCCGACTGCCCACGTCGTTTCGTCGAAGGACTGTCCGCAGCGAGGCGACGGCCTGCACTTCACCGCAGAGGGCTACCGCATCCTCGGCAAGCGTTATGCGGACGTGATGCTCCAGTTGTTAGGCGTTCCTCGGCAGATGCACGCCGCAGCCAGGCAGGGGCAACTGGCCGAGAATGCCATCGCTGGCAATGATTTTCCACGCATCGACGCGCAGCGGCGCGCCTTCTTCCGCCTGCGTGCTCCACAGGCCAGTGACGTGCAGGTGGACATCTGTGGGAAGAAATATCCCATGCTCCGCGACTCCAATGGCGAATGGTACGGCGTGACGGCTCCGCTGGTGGAGGGCTTCCATTACTACGCCTTTGTCGTGGACGGTGTGTCAGTTACCGACCCAGCCACAGACACCTATTTCGGCTGCCACCGACAGATGAGTGGTCTTGACGTGCCCGAGGGCGACGAGGGCAACTATTACCATCCGCAGCAGGACGTGGCGCAAGGACAGGTGCGCTCCTGCACCTATTTTGCCGCTTCGCAAGGACAGTTCCGCCGCGCCATGGTCTACACACCGGCGGAATACGAGACCAACAAAAGCAAACGCTACCCGGTGCTCTACCTACAGCATGGTATGGGCGAAGACGAGACGGGATGGAGCCATCAGGGACGGATGAACCACATCATGGACAACCTGATTGCCAGCGGCGAGTGTGTCCCGATGATTGTGGTCATGGAGAGTGGCGACGTGAAGGCGCCCTTTGCGCCCAAGCGCGGCGAGAATCCCGATGTGGTACGCAATGCCTACGGCTCGTCGTTCTATCAGGTAATCATGGACGATTTGATTCCGATGGTTGACAAGACGTTCCGCACTAAAACCGACCGCGAACACCGCGCAATGGCTGGTCTCTCGTGGGGTGGCTTCCAAAGCTTCAACACGGTGCTGGCCCATCTCGACCGCTTTGCCTATTTGGGTACGTTCAGTGGTGCTATATTCGGCATGGATGTGAAGACGTGCCACAACGGGGTCTTTGCTGATGCGGAGAAGTTCAACAAGCAGATGAAATATATGTTTATGGGTTGCGGCACGGAAGAGAACTTCGGCACAGCGCGTATGGCCAACGACCTGAAAGCATTAGGCATCAACGTCACCTACTACGAGTCGCAGGGTACCGCCCACGAGTGGCTCACCTGGCGACGTTGTCTCCGCCAGTTTGTTCCGCATTTGTTCAAGAAGTAAAAGCGGCAAGGTTATTTCCACTGCAAAAAAACGCTCTTCCCTGTAAAGGGAGGAGCGTTTTGCTGTTAAGCCTTGCAGGGCGTCCAGGGCTTCAGTTGCTTGAAGAAGTCGTTGCCCTTGTCGTCGACGAGGATGAAGGCAGGGAAGTCCTCTACGGTAATCTTCCAGATGGCTTCCATGCCCAACTCGGGATATTCCACACACTCGATGCTCTTGATGCTCGACTGCGAGAGCACGGCAGCCACACCACCGATGGTGCCGAGGTAGAAGCCACCATGTTTCTGGCAGGCATCCGTGACCACCTGCGAGCGGTTGCCCTTGGCAATCATCACCAGTGAACCACCATGGTCTTGGAACTCGTCCACGTACGGATCCATGCGGTTGGCCGTGGTGGGCCCCATCGAGCCGCAGGGATAGCCCTCTGGTGTCTTGGCTGGTCCAGCGTAGAGCACGGGGTAGTCCTTGAAATACTGTGGCAGATCCTCTCCTGCGTCGAGGCGAGCCTTGAGCTTGGCGTGCGCAATGTCGCGAGCCACGATGATGGTGCCCTTGAGGTTGACGCGCGTGGATACGGGATATTTCGACAACTCGGCGCGCACAGCGTCGATGCCCTTGTCAAGGTCGATCTCGATGCCCTTTGCGCCCTCGCCGGGCTTGCGCAAAGCCTCGGGGATGAGTTCCGTGGGGTTCTCGTCCATCTTCTCCAACCAGATACCGTCGCGGTTGATCTTGGCCTTGATATTACGGTCAGCCGAGCAACTCACACCCATGCCGATGGGGCACGAAGCACCATGGCGCGGCAGACGAATCACGCGGATGTCGTGAGCCAGCGCCTTGCCACCAAACTGTGCACCCAGTCCGATCTTGTGTGCTTCGTCGAGGAGTTTCGCCTCCAGGTCGATATCGCGGAAGGCGCGTCCCGTCTCGTCGCCCGTGGTGGGCAGGTTGTCGTAGTACTTGATGGAGGCCAGTTTCACGGTCAGCAGGTTCTTCTCTGCCGACGTACCGCCGATGACGAAGGCGATGTGGTAGGGTGGGCAAGCCGCCGTGCCAAGGCTCTTCATCTTCTCCACGAGGAAGGGCAGCAGTGTGCCCTCGTTCTGGATGGTGGCCTTGGTCATGGGGTAGAAGTAGGTCTTG
>CAVAIX010000079.1:0-9457 GCA_963588695.1 Bacteroidaceae bacterium
GATATAACGTTCCTCTGTGTTCATTGCCGTAGGGTTTCTGGGGACAAAGGTACGAAGAAAATATGAAAATACAACAAACAGTAGATTTTATTTCAATCTGTCATCTGTCATTTTCAAACAGTAGTGTCCACTAAAACTTTTGCAGCCATTTGGAAGCAGCATTAAAAGCGGGGCGAGGACTCCGCTCTTGCTGGGTATACAAAAAAGAGTATCCTTGTCGGCTCGCGGGTGGAGCTGCAAGGATACACCTTTTATATTACGGACCGATTATTTCTGTTCCGACAGGAACTTTAGGATAGTTAGAAGGCTGTCCTCTTTCTTCCACTTTATCTTGTTTTCCTTTTGAAAAGTTTTCCAAGCAGTAGCTTTGGCCTCGCCCAGACTGTCACCTACACTTCTCTTGTCGGCGGCAATGCGTTTGCCGTCAATGATGAAGAAATACTCTACTGACAGCGGAATTTCCGCGCCGTCATTCTTTTCCTGTAGCATCTTTCCCAATTCGGGCGTATTCATGCCACCCAATTCCAAGGAGGACAATTGTTGGGCAGACGATGAATTGAGGTCGGCACCATAAGCACCGGCATTGCCACTCTGAATGCGGCTAAACTCTGCCTTCGTGTATTTCAGCAATACATTGTTGCCCTCCGTTCCGACAACCTGCATTAGGCTGTGGTCTATGAAGAGATAGGCATCAGCACCAATCTCCACCCGAGCCACATTCTTGTCTGTGCTCTGGTAGACCTTCCCGTCTTTCCCGATGTAGTGCAACACGTTTCCAGACAGGTGGACATTGAGTTTGCCTTCACTCTTCGTCATGTCAGTAGCATATACCACCCCATCCGTAAAGTTTTCGTAGAGGTAAGGCCACTTGGTATTTGGTTCGAATTTGGCCATGGCGTGGAGCACAAAGGCCAACAACAACGTAGTCAATGCAATCTTCTTCATAGGATATTATTTTATGGTTTGTTTTACGACTTTCTTTGTGCCGTCCGCATAACGGTACACCACAATGTTCACGCCCTTTTGTGCGGCTGGCAGTCTACTGCCCTGCAAATTGTAGTAGCTGGTTTCCACGGGCTGCATTTCTTTGTCTACTTCCGTAATCCCAGTAGAAGACGTTGCAGTAATGGTGAAGGTGCGGGAGATGGAGTTGTTGTTCTGGTCGGTTGCCGTTATCGTCACCGTATACGTTGTTTCTTCCAGCACTGCGGTAGTGACCAAATTACCGTCTTCAACCGCAAATGGGGCATCATTATAACGGTGGGTAAAGATGTTATAGTCTCCCTTGATGGAAAACGTATAGGTGGGCGGTGTTGTCGCCTCGTTTTCCACCACTATCGTGCCTACCACCGTGCCAGCAGGCAGTCCGGCCTCCACGGTAAGACTGCCCAAGACGATGTCGCTCGGCTTGTCCGAAGGGCGGCGGATGCCGATAATCAAGCTCTGGTAAGCCGCCTCACTATAGTCCATATTCATCGTGGCATCTTTCAGACCATTGAGCATAAAGTAGCCATTATTGGAACCGCCCCATCCCCAGTTGACATGGTAGGCACCGCCAGCATAACCATCCAAATTAAAGCAGTGGCCATAGCCGTTCTTCAAGTCTTGGCCGCTTAGGCAGACAGCTCTTCCTTCGCTGAGTTCCTGATAGACCAAGGCTTCCCAGTCACCATCGTAGCTGGAACGCTTCACGTATTTCACCGACTTTGGATAGGAGAAATTGCGTGGCAGTGCCGAGGCTATATAAGAGTCCTGTGTGCCAGAGCCGTCCACACCGTATTTCATATTGACAGCCACGCCACAGTGCCACAGCAAACGAGCCACATCATCCTTATTGTTGGCTCCAGAGAGAATGTTCGACCAGTTGTAAGCTGGCTCTTCGTCATAGTTGATATACTGCGTGCCATAGGTCGGGTCTACATAGCTGTATTCTCCTGTGGGGCGTTCTGGCCATTTTGCCACGCTCATCGCCTGCGCCATGCCAACGGCCACACAGCCGACAATGGCCTGTCCACTGCTATTGCTCGGGCAGTATTTCTTGTAGGCACCCGACTGGTTCCAATTCACGGTAATCAGCGGTTCTATATCCGCCTTGCCAGCTCTTGTCGCTGCCTTTGCATAGATGGCACTGCCCGTTTCCCAACCGTCCGCCTGCTTCACTATGGCCTTTTTCCTATCTATGATGCGCCGTGCATAGCTGTTGAGCAGTGCCGTCATAGACTCCGGCTGACCTTCCGTGACATACTGGCCTTCCGTGTTATAGCCAATCAAAGGCTCTGTGGTGTCATCTGCAGAAACCAAAGCCCACCCCTGCGGAGTGAACTGAACGACATAGTATGCCTTTTTTCCTTCAAACATCACTGGCGTGACGGACTGCACCTTCCCTTTGAAGGCCGCAGCCACAGTTGACATCATCTCCTGCGCCTTGCTTGATGCGGCTGCTGAAGAGACTTCCTTGGCAGGCGAACTGGTCAAAACGCACAAGGCCGTCAAGGACAAAACGATTTTCTTTATCATAGGTTGTCTGTTTCAAACCCAAAAACCTCCACCCTGACATTGCAGTGCAACGCAGCGTGAAGGTTTTATGGGGGTATGGGTTACTCCTTATTTTCTGAGCGTCTTCAAGTTGCGTGCATTGATATCAATGCCAACGGCCTTGACACCAGACTTGGCAGAAAGTTTCTTACTCGTAACAGCTTTGCTTCTTGTAGTCGCCTTGGCTGGTGTGAAAGTGGCTTTGGCCGCCGTCAACCACCATCCTAACGCCTCTTCGTAGTTTTCGTCACAGGCTACAATACCGAAATCAGTAGACTCCATAGTGCCATCGGGATTGACCGTAAAGGCTATCTCATCTTGGTAAGACAGGCTATATGTAATCAATCCGTATGTGTCATCACCGCTCGTCTCAAGTCCAAGGACATAACCTGCACTTACATAAATCTTGCCTGCAGCCAAGTCGTAACGTCCAGGAATCTCACTACCTTCCATATAAAGGTTGGTGAGAATCAAGCCATTTTCCACCTCGGGGTCTTCTGTAATAGTGGTTGTGCCCAAATTATATGTTTTATTATTGGCCAGTGTCACCTTAAAGGTGAAATCGCCTATGGCCATATCCTTTGTCATGGCGAAATACTTCCACCAAACGGTCTTGGATGTAGAGGTGTAAGCCTCATTGCCATTACCATTGATATCAAAGATCACATCGGCCTTCACTTTGATGGTGATAATGTCACCAGCTGCTGCAGCCTCGGGCAGGGTGAAGGTCAGTGTCTTTCCAGACACGCTCCACTCGTCGGTTGCAAGGGCGATGGTTGACGTTTTCTTGCTGTTGGTGTACACCACTGAGATGTCACCATCCTCAACCAACTCCTCGTTACGGAAGATGTTATGGTCAAAGGTCATTGTTCCCTTGAATGCCTTGTAGTCAGCGATGAGCGAACCAGCTTCTGGCAGGATGTTGTCGTCCTCAATCTCCCAACTCTGGAACGGCAGACGTCTGTAGACGCCAGAAAAGCCAGTGCTTGTTATCTGCGTTGTCACAGCGGGACACTTGTTACCGAAGCTGTCCACGAAGGCTCCTTCTGTCCAAGAGTAGAGGACGAAAGCACCAGCAGGCACGTTGTCTACTGCGAACGACACCTTGCTGCCGTTGACAGTCACATCAATGTCATCCTCAGGAATGGCGATGAGACTACCATTGCCCCACTCCTGATAGTAGGAAGCGGACACTTTACCCTCACCAAGGGCAACTGCCTCAGAGAATGTCACCGTGGTAATAGTATCATTCTCGTCCGTAGGATCCTCGGCCTTGTAGGGCTGCAGGACAGGCACCTTGCCGTCGGTTGTTGTAACCTCCAAGGTGGCTACCTTACCTGTGACACCATTATAGTCCTGTGCGATGGCATACACCACGTAGTCGTTGTTAGGCATACACAGGGGCTGATTCTTGGCGTTACGCATATTCACAGTTGTCGATGCTGACGTGGCATATTCTACAATGTTACTCTGGATGGCACCAGAAAGGGTAGCCTTCAGCACAGAGGACTCGCTCACACTCTCGTTAGCCTTGCCAGAGACAACGACATAGGAGTAATACTCCGTTCCCTCGGCTGGATTTACGGTGAAGGTGAAGGTAGAGTCGGTCGTCGTGGTCAAGTTGATGGAAACGGCAGGGCCGTCTCCATACTTTACTGACTGTTCTTCGTCGAATGAGGTACAACTGGTTATACCCATCAAGGCGATAGCCAAACTATATATTAACTTTTTCATAAGTTCTACCTGATTTTATAATTATTTATTCAACTTAAGCACGGTGGTGGGCACAAGGAGTTCATAATAACCTGCGAGTGTCTTGGCGGCCTCATCAGAATAGGCCGAAGCGGCCATCCAGTAGTTTCCGAAGGAAATGGTTGTGTTGCCATCTGCATCGGTATTGATAGTACCGACGACGGCATCTTCCACATCCTCCTCACCTTCTTCGCCATAATATGCATCCAGTTGTATTACAGGATAGGAAGAGTTCGAGTACAATTTCTGACCTACAGGGATTCTAATCTCTGTCTTGTCATCATTCACCGTACCATAGACAGGTTCGAAGACTGAATAACCGAGCAGGTTGCTGATCCAAACCTTGGATACATCAGTATCGTCCTTTAGGATCGTTACAGTCCATTGACTTTCTCCATCGTAATAAGAGTTCACGTTGCAAGTATAAGAACCGAGTATAGCAGCCAACGGATGGTCAAGGTCGACAATGGTAACAGTGTAAGTGTTGTCGGCACCAAGGTTAACACCCTGAGCATTGGTCAGTTTTACCGTGAAGCGCAGGTCGCCAGTGAACTTGCCAGCCAGCTCCGTAATCTTCAGTTTGATGGACTGTGTATTGGCATCCTTCGTGAAGGTGAGCGTCTTCGAGGCATTCTCTACGGTGAAGTTCACACCCTCCTCGGCAGGAGCAGTCTCGTCAGCAACAAACTCGAAGTCAACTGTACCCTCCTTGCCATTCAAAGAAGTGAGCAACACGGGAATCTCAATCTCTCCCTTGTTCTCATCTACAGAGGTAGAAGTGGAGGTGAACGCTACGAAAGCGTCGTTGTCGTTGAACTCAGGCAGGTCGTTGCTGCATGAAGCAAGACCCATGGCAGCCAAAGCGACCAGTCCTGAAGTCGTATTCTTTAATATTTTCATCATTGCTTGTTCTCTTTATTAAATTAATAACCGGGGTTCTGAACCATGTTGGGGTTGGCATCCAGCTCACGCTTCGGGATAGGCATAGCCCACATATAGCTCGGGAAAGTGACATCCTTGTTCTTCGTCTCGTCGAAGTCGGTACGGCTGATGCTGGTGTTGGTGCGAGCGTAGTCGTAAACGATCTGACCCTCGAAAGCCAGCTCCTTGCGGCGGTCGGTGAACACACCCGTCTTGGTGGCTGCGGATGCCGTTGCTCCACGCTTGGAAGCCAGTGTCTTGAGGTCGGCTTCGGCAGATGTTCCAGCTACGGAAGCACCATTGATGATAGCCTCAGCGCGGTTCAGATACATCTCAGAGAGACGGAGCAGGGGCACGTTGGTCCAGCAGGGCGTAGTGGCTCCCGTCTTTCCCGTGTACTTGGTGGGATAGTAGTCGCCTTCGTCCTCATCGAACATGGTCTTGCGGATGTCATTGCTCTCGTAGAGGTTGTAGAGGTCGGCAGTGGCACAGATGTCGCCGCTGGCACCTTTGGTTGTGAGGTAGGCCAGGTGTTGCCAACCCGAATTGTCCCAGTATTCGTTCTTGTCGGAACCATAAAGCTCGAAGATGATCTCGCCACCGCTGGGAGCGGCTGCTGCATGGAACATAGCCACATAGTCCTTGCCACTTGCAAGGCTGTACTTGCCACTGTTGATGACCTTGGTAGCATAGTCAGCCGACTTCTGCCATTCCTCCATGTAGAGGTATACACGAGAGAGCAGAGCCTGAATGGCTGGCTTGGAAACAACAGCTGCGGCATCGTCTGCATCATCACGCGTGTAGCTGTCGGAAATCAGCCCTTCTGCCTCCAGCAAATCGGCCACTACTTGGTCGTAAACGGCCTGTTTGCTGTCGCGTGCTGGTTTGCCGTTCTCGGTAACCAGACAGATGGGCACACCCATCTGGGCTTCTTCACTACTATTGTAGTTGTACGGCTGGCAATAGGTAATCACCAGGTCGAAATGGCACAATGCACGCAGGAAGAGTGCCTCAGCCTTCAAGTTGTCCAGCTGCTGCTGGCTTACCTCTGTGCTAGTCTTGCCCTCCAGGTTGTTGATGACATTGTTGGCACGGGCAATGGTGTAGTAGGCATAGCTCCAAAGCGAAGAAGTGCTACTCTCGTTATAGTTCCACTGCGTATCGCTCAGATAACGACCAGTACCAGGAGCATTCTTCGGGTTCTTGGCGTTGCCTGCACGTAGCTCCGACTGGACGATGAACTGGCCATCGTACCATGCGTCGCTCTGCATCATGGAGTAGAGACCTGCTGTGGCCAGATCCAAGTTTTCGTATGTCGCGAAGGTCAGTTCGTTACTCTGCTTCTGCTTGGGCTCCTCGGTCAAGAAGTCGTTGCAGGATGTCAGTACACCAACAGAAGCGAGGGCGAGACCTAAAAATATCTTTTTCATATATCTTGTTCCTTTTTTACGTTTGATTAATTACAGGGTGATGTCCAAACCTACGATGAAGCTCTTGGTCACAGGATAGATACCATAGCCCAAGCCATCGATGCCGCGCTCTGGATCCCAGAAGTTAACATCGTGGAACGTGAACACGTTCAGACCACTTGCATATACGCGAGCACCATTCAAACCGATCTTGTCGGTCAGAGCACGATCTACGGTGTACGACAGGGTTACGTCCTTGATACGGAAGTAGTCACCCTTCTCCAAGTAGCGGGTAGACGAAAAACTGTAAGAGTTGGAGGAGTTGCCTGCCACAGGTTTGGGATTGCAGCCCGTGTCGCCCGGCTTCTTCCAGTAGTTGAGGGCACTCTTAGCCTGATTCATGGTCATCTGGTTGCCGTCAGCCTGCAGGTAGCGGTTTTCTGCGATGAACACCTTGTTGCCACCCTTGAACTCAGTGACAACGCTCAGCGAGAGGTTCTTCCAGCTCAAGGTAGAGTGGATGCCGCCGGTATAGGTAGGTTCGGGGCTGCCAGCCTTAATCCAGCGAGCCTTGTTATAGTCGCTGCTCAGCGAGCCGTCTTCGGTCACCCACAAGGCTTCACCGTTGACGGGGTTCACACCGTAGTATTCCTTCAGGTAGAAAGTGTACAGCTTCTCACCCACGATGTGGCGGAGACGGGAGTCTTTAGAATACGACATCATTTCGTCGCCAGCCAGTTCGAGCACTTTCGACTTGTTGTGGGAAATGTTGAAGCCCATATCCCACTTCCAGTCCTTGCTGTCGATGATGTTGGCATCAAACTGGAACTCAATACCCGTGTTGCGCATAGAACCCACGTTGGTGGTTGCCGAGTTAAAGCCAGAAGTGGAAGACTGCGACTTGGCCAAAAGCATATCGGCAGTCTTACGGCTGTAGACATCCAAGCTACCAGAGAAACGCTTCAGGAAATGGAAGTCGAGACCGAAGTTCCAAGCGTAGTTCTTCTCCCACGAGAGGTCTGCATTGGCAGGGGTAGACGGGCGGAGACCCGTAATGCCGTTATAGGTAGTCTGTGTATAGGTACCATATGCCAAGTAACGGTTGATGTTGTTGTTACCATTCACACCATAGCTGGCGCGGAGCTTCAGCACCTGCAACCAGTCCTTGGTGTCCTCCATGAACTTCTCGTTGTGGATGTTCCAAGAACCGCCGACAGACCAGAAGGTACCCCAGCGCTTGTTCTCACCAAACAGCGAGCTACCATCAGTACGGATAGAAGCCTGAAGATAGTAGCGGCCGTCGAAATTGTAGTCGGCAATGCCGAACCATGACATCATGGTCTCTTTTTCAATACCATATTCTATATCATTGGAATTGTTGCCCGATACATGATAAGGAATCTGGGGGTTCAAGCCCTTGGAATACTGATAATCCTGTTCTACGTCAAACATAGTGGCCTCTTGACCGAGCAGCACACGCACGCTGTGCTTGCCGAACATATCTTGATAGGTGGCCGTGTTTGATGTCGTGAAATTGCGGTAGTAGGTCTGGGTGGTCTGCAAAGTACCAGTACCATCCTGATCAATGTGAGCCTGCGGCGACCAGTAGCGGCGGCCCTGAACGAAATTGAGCTCGGCGGCATTGGTGGTCTTGAAAGTCAGCTGGGCAATGGGCTTCCACTCCAGATAGAAGTTGCCGTTGAACACATACTTCTTCTGCCACTGGTCGTCGTATGCTGCCGTGGCAAGGGGGTTGGTGTTGCTGTTCGTGGGAAGGGTGAGGTTGTAGGAACCATCCTCATTGTAGACAGAAATCCAAGGCATCAGAGTAATACCAGCAAATGCAGGGTTGCTGTAATAGAGGCTCTGCATAGGCGTGTCGTTGGTGTTGCTGTAACCCAAGTTCAAGCGGACACCGGTCTTCAGATACTTGTTGATTTCATGATCCACATTCACACGAGCGTTGGCGCGTTCATAGTCAATGCCATAGTAGACACCCTCCGTCTTGTTGTAGGAGAGGGAGTTGTAGTATTTGGTCTTTGCGGAACCGCCAGACAGGGTGAGTTCATATTCCTGAGTCTTACCGTTGCGCGTTAGAGCCTTCATCCAGTTATTCAGCGGCTGCGACAGCATGGACAGCGGACGATAGTAGTTAGAAGCATTGGCAGGATTATCAGGATTCTTGCCTGCATTGATGATGGCCTGACGCTGGAAGCTCAGAAGCTCTTCTGCGTTCATCACGCCATAGTCGTTGTCGTTGGCAAGCTGAGAGATACCATATTTTGCACGAGCCGTGATGTGGCTCTTTCCCTCTTTACCGCTCTTGGTGGTAATCAGAATGACACCATTGGCGGCGCGAGAACCGTAGACAGATGCTGCGGCAGCATCCTTCAGAACGGTGATGTTTTCTATATCGTCTGGGTTGATGTTGGCAAGGGCATTGGCACCATTGGTGAAATCAGAATCATCGCCAGAAAGAATGGCGATGCCATCCACCACATAAAGCGGCTCGTTGCCCGCATTGATGGAGCTGATACCACGGATGCGGATATTAGCCATGGTGCCAGGCTGACCAGAACTCTGTGTCACAGAAACACCAGCCATCTTACCGGCAAGCATCTTGTCGAAAGAAGTGGCAGGGATATCTGCCAGGTCCTTGGCACTGACGGAGGTGATGGATCCCGTCTTGGCCTCACGGCGAATGGAACCATAACCAACCACGATAAGCTCGTCCAAGGATTTGTCGTCCGTATCCAATACAATCTTCATGTTCTTGCCGGCCTTGACGCTCTTGGAAATCATACCGACGTATGAAATCTCCAGTTTGGCTCCGGCCGGAG
>CAVAIX010000080.1:0-9211 GCA_963588695.1 Bacteroidaceae bacterium
GGGCTATACGACCGCACTGCGCGACATCGCCTACCGTCCCTGCTACGACCATGACATCGGTTTCCTCCTGTTCTGTTCCTACGGCAAAGGCTATGAGGTGAACCACTCCTCAGATTACAAGCGTGTCATCTTCGCTGCGGCCGATTCACTCGCCACACTCTTCAACCCCATCGTCGGCACGATACTGAGTTGGCCGCGCATGGTAGATCAGGAACACTGGCCGCACAACACCATCATGGACAACATGATGAACCTCGAACTGATGTTTTGGGCAGCGCAAAACGGTGGCAACAAACTGCTCTACGACTTGGCCGTCACGCACGCCAAGACCACCATGCAGAACCATTTCCGTCCCGACGGCAGCTGCTACCACGTGGCGGTCTACGACACCCTCAGTGGCAACTTCATCAAGGGCGTGACGCATCAAGGTTATGCCGACGAGTCGCTGTGGGCACGCGGACAGGCATGGGCTGTCTACGGTTACACCTTGGTCTACCGCTACACCCGAAACAAGATGTTCCTTGACTTCGCACAGAAAGTGACAGACTGCTATATCCGACGACTGAAGGAGACCAGCGACGATCTGATA
Organism: Bacteroidaceae bacterium; assembly: GCA_963588695.1. Classification (GTDB taxonomy): domain Bacteria; phylum Bacteroidota; class Bacteroidia; order Bacteroidales; family Bacteroidaceae; genus Prevotella. Next base: position 590 of record CAVAIX010000080.1, read on the forward strand.
CCTCTTTGGGACATGGACGATTCACGAGGCATCAAGGCACCAAAGGATGCCAGCGCCGCCTGCATCGTGGCCGATGCCCTACTCGAACTGCAACAGTATGTTGCTCCAGAGAAGGCTGTGGCATACCGCGATTTTGCCCTTCAAACACTGTCGCAGCTCAGCACAGACAAGTACCAAAGTGGTAAGAGAAATGTGGCATTCCTGATGCATAGCACGGGGCACCATCCAGCAGGCAGCGAAATCGATGCCAGCATCATCTATGCCGACTATTACTATATAGAGGCTTTACTGAGGGTAAAGAAAGCAGGCTTCTAACGCCTGGACAGGATAACGTAGATGACAACGGGCGCGCCGATGAGTGGCGTGACGGCGCTGAGCGGCACTACCCCACTCTCGCCGGGCAACACCGTTAGGATGTTACACAACAGGGCTACCGCCGCACCGGTAAGTATCGTGGCAGGCAGCAGCACGCGATGATTGTCGGTGCCAAGCAACAAGCGCGCGATGTGCGGCACGGCCAGCCCAATGAACGACACGGGACCGCAGAAGGCGGTGGTGACAGCGGTGAGTACGCCTGTGACTAACAGCAGGCTGTTGCGCACGCGTACGATGCTGATGCCGAGGTTCTCGGCGTAGCGGTCACCCAACATTAGGGCGTTGAGGGGCTTGGCCAGTGTCAGCGAAACGGCCAAGGCCAACAGACTGATGATGCAGAACACGGGGAGCATCCGCAGCGACACGCCACTGAAAGAGCCCATCCCCCACACCATATACGACCGCACACCTTCGTCGGTGGCAAAGAAGTTGAGCAGCGAAACGGCAGAGCCTGCCATATAACCAATCATGATGCCTACGATGAGCAGCATCACGTGGCTGCGCACTAACGTGGAGAAGAAAAAGATCAGTGCCATCACACCGATGGCTCCAGCAAAGGCGGCCACGAGTACGGCCATGAAACCACCCACACTGACCGCACCGGCGGACACGCTGCCACCGAAGAAAAGCATGACTAAGGCCACACCCAGTCCGGCACCGCTATTCACACCAAAGATGCCGGGACCAGCCAAGGGATTGCGGAAGGCGGTCTGTAACAGTAGACCGCAGACCGCTAAACTCCCACCGCAGAGCATGGCGGTGACGGCTTGCGGCAGCCGCGACTCCATCACGATGTACTGCCAACTCGACTTCGAGGCTTCGCCACCCGTCAGGATGCGCAACGTCTCCTCCACAGGGATGGAGACAGACCCCACCAACAGGCTACCCATGAAGAGCAGCACCACCGCGACGGCGATTATCGCACAAGACCATAGCCCCTTGTTCATAGTGTCTTCTCGAAATAACGCAACGGGGCGGACAAGCCCAGTTCGGGATGGAACAACAGGATGAAATCGGACAACAGCAGGTCGGGACGGAACGGGGTCTCCTCGTAGAAAGCACTCCGCTCCACGTTGCAGCCATAGACCGCACCCTGACGGAAGGCACGCAACATACGGTAGCCATCGTGTTCGGCCAAGAGATCGGTCTTTGTATAGGACTTGGCACTGCTGTAGCGGTAGAGCCACACATCGGCATCGCCAGCACGCTCTAACACCTGTTCGAACGGTAGTGACAGACTACCGCTGTGTGTGTCGTCGCCCCAAGGATAGTCGCCACCAGCATCAGCCACCATCCGTCCGATGGTGCTACATCCACCAGGCACATACCACACGGAACCTGTCATCCTATCGAAGAGTACACGGCGACGATGTCCCATATCACGCGCTTTAGCAGCCTGCGCACGAAGCGACTGATAGCTACTGTCGACACAGGCAAAGAGGCTGTCAGCCTCACGCTCGCGTCCCAAGAGCATACCATAGAAGCGCATCCACTCGGCGCGCGCCAATGGTGAGGTCTCCATATACTCCGCACACTCTACCATGGGAATGTCGAGTTCTTCCATCTTGCCGTAGCCGCCACTGTTCTCAAACGGTGAGAGCAGGATGGCATCGGGCTTCACCTCCATGATTTTCTCAACCACAGGTTGCATACCATTGCCACAGTCAGCAATCTTTCCTGCCTTCACGCCCTGCTGCACGAAAGGCAGTTTGATGTATTTCACATCGGCTACGGCGTTGATGCTGTGCTGTGCCCCAAGCATGTCGAACAAAGAGCAGTGGACAGTAGTGAACACGGCGGCACGCGTCACAGGGGTGCGCACCACGGTGGCTTGTTCCGGCAGCACGGCCTCATCAGGTATCGGCTGGCTCTGCGGCACGAGCACGTAGGTATGGAGTATCTTTCCCGACTTCCACGGATTGCGTATCTCGGCCACGGTGTACCCCTCGTGACGCACGATGGTCAAGAGCGAGGCATATTTCAAACGAAGCGTGTCGCCACCGTCCTGCGGGCCAGACATCTGGCCACCGCAGGACGAGAGCAACACGACTATCGTTCCAAGCAGAAAAAGCGAACGCATTTCTGCTGGTTTAGTAGGTAATCGTCTCCGCAGAAACGTTGAAGGTAAAGGCGCAGGGACCTACGCCAACCTCATTGCCCCACACCTTGGAGCTTGGCGTGGCGTAAGAGAATACACCATAATGGTTGTAGGTGCCAGTGAACATATAGAGTTTGGCGTTGCTACTGTAGGCAGGATAGCCCGTATCGGCATCCATCGTGTAAGAGGCGATGAAGATCGCGCCCGTGACGGGGTCTGCTCCGATGCAGGAGGGAACGAGTTCGTTGTTGTCATCGGTATAGAAGGTGGACTTGCTATTCGTCAAGATGTTGTAGACCTCATAGGTGGTCTTGACAGGCTTCCAGGCTGCATCGTTCTCGGTGTAGTAGCCGAAGATGTTGCTGGCCGCGCACGCCATGTCGGCGGCATCCATCAGTCGCGTAGCCGTGCTGACACCCGAGGGAATCTTCCATACGCCAGACTTCTTATCACCGTAGTTACCCATGTCGAGGATGTACATATCGCCTGTGGTGGTCAGCACAATTTTGCTGGGATTGACGATGTTATCGTTCTTTATCGTACTGACACCACCAGTCGTGGTGTCAATAACCGAGATGGAAGCCTTGGTGCATGCACCATAGTCGGAGTTGCAGACATATACCTTATCATCGGAAGCGTAGAGACCTTCGGGGAACGAGCCGACCTCGTAGATGGCCTGAGCCATGAAGCTCACGGTGTCGATGGCTACAACATAGCCATTGCCAGAAGTGGTGGTGTTCCAGTTCTCATCGTACGACGAGGTGGAGTTGCCATAGAACGACACATAAACCCTGTCGCCATCGGCGGTGATGTGGCGAGGCTGGGTGCAACCACTGCCGAGACTCGTAGTGTTAATCTGCGTGATGGACTTCAACGTCTTGGCATCCACCACCTCGATGGTGTTCTCGTCAGTCACTGCGATGTACATCTTGCTACCATAGACCATGGCGTCGTTGGGCGTTCCACCGAGCGAACGGTTGTTCTTGGCCTGGAACTGCTTGTTGCCCACCTTTCCCGTGGTGTAGTCGATGTAGGACAGGCTGCCGTCGATTGTACTGCTGACGTTGCCGCTGCATACCAAATAGGCACCATTGGACACGGGCACGACATACTTCTGCGGTTCGTTGTCAGTGTCGTTACAGGCAGTGAACGTGAATGCTCCCATGAGCAGCACTGCCAAACTCAATACTTGTTTTTTCATTGTGCTTAAAATAAGTTGTTGTTAAACTATAGTTTGTAATTGATTGTCATCATCCAACTCCTACCGGGCATCGGGTAGCGTGCCACGATGTAGTATTGTTTGTCGAAGAGGTTTTTCACGTCGCCACGCACCTCCACTTGATGCCGACCAAACCGAAACTGCCGATAGGCGGTCACGCTGACATCGGCATAGCCCTCAATCATGGTCGATGGATAGTGTTCGTTGTTGGGCCAGCGACAACTCACGGCGGTGGCGTGCAGCGAGAGGTTGACCCACGGGTTCTCGTAGGCCACAGTGCCGCTGGCTGTATGCTCGGGCATATAGGCTATCTGCTTGTTGTAGTTGTCCGACTCAGGATTGGTGCGGTTCTGCACCTTCTGCAGACTGTAGTTGGCAGCCACCAACAGGCGATGGTGTGGGCTGAAGCGGTGGTCAAGTCGCAGGGTGGCATCGAGTCCGATGCTGCGCACACGCCCCACGTTGATGCAACGCCACACAAACATATTGTAGGGCACGGCCACTATCAAGTCTTTCACCTTATTTATATAGGTGTCGAGGGTCAGCGTGGCTGTAGTCTGTGGCGCGAGACGTGGCGCATAGGTCACACCGATGTTCCACTGGTTGGTGGATTCGGGCTTGAGGTCGGTGCTCCCGTAGTGATAGTAGTAGCTCTCGTTGAACGTAGGCGAACGGAATATGTTCTTGTAGCTGGCACGGACGTAGAGTGCCTCGTCTTCCGTCAGCCTCCAGGACAGCGACAGCGAGGGCGACAGGCGGCGCATATCGCGAGCCGAGTTCTGCTGGATGTCGGTACGGACAGTTGTCTCGACGTGCTTCTGCTGGTTGAGGTAGAGCGAATGGAGCAGGCGACCGGTCATGGTGAGCCGTCCGCCAGTGTACTTCGCCGTGAGGGATTGCAGCACGCTATGGCGGAACGGATGGGCGATGATGGCACGCCAGGAGTTGCCGTTGAGGTTGTTGTAAGCATAATCAGCCGAATAGTCGAAGGCCCAATGTGCAGTGGGCACAAAAAGCAGGGCGGCCGAGGCGTAGTATTCGCGCTGCCAGTAGCTCGCGTCGTTCATGGCACTGGGCATGAGTTTGTCGCGGTAGACGGATTCATTCCAGTTCACCTTCGCTTGCGTCTTCAGTGCCCACTGTCCGCCCCAGCGCGTCTGCCAGCCCACCTGCGCGAAGGCGTTGCGGTCGTGGAGGTTCTCTCCACTCAGATTGGTGTAGTAATGGACGATACCTGGCAACTGGCGTGCGTTGTCGTAGTAGTAGACCTTGGCGGTCAATCGACTCTCGTCCGTGGGCAGCCACGCGAGGTTCAGCTCACCATGTCCGCTATTCATACGACTGTTGGTGCGGCGGCTGTGCATGGTGATGCTGACGTTCTGTATCTCGTAGGGATAGTCGTTTTCAGCGTAGGTATATTCGCCCACGGCAGACAGGGAGAAACGACGCGACAGGCTCTGTGCGTAGCGGACAAAGGGACTGACGAAGCCAAAGGAACCAGCCTTCAGCTGTGCCGTGACGTGAGGGTGGCTATCACTGTCTGGCAGTTGCAGCGTCTGGATGTGGAGCACTGCGGAGGAAGCGGCCTGACGGGCAGGAGTAAAGATATCGTCGTTGTCACCAATGACCAACGACAGTGCCTCCACATTGTCCAACGAATAGCGCGAGAGGTCTATCTCACCGCTCTGGCAGTCGCTCAGCATGATGCCGTCGTAGCTCACACCCGTGTGCTTTGCACCGAAACCGCGCACTGCTATGGTCTTCATACCCCCTGCCCCACCATAGTCACGCAGGGTGATGCCTGACATGCGGTGTAGTGCGTCGGCCATATCCGTCACCCCCATGGTGAGCATATCCTGACGATCCAGCAGCTGCATAGGTACCGTACTGGTCAGCACGCGCTGGCGCATGCTCTTCGTGACGGTCACGCCCTCCAGCTGATGGATACGCCCTGTGATGGTGTCCGTCTGCGCCGTTGCGCCGACTGACACAGCCATTGCTATTGCCAATGTGCTCAGTTTCTTCATACTCAGTCTCTCCCCCATCGCCTAACCCAAGAGTGCGATGGACGTTGTCGTTTTTTTGTGCTTGCAACTGGTATTCTGACTTGCCAACCAGACCGCGAACGTCTTCCCGGTTAATGTCCAGTGACTTTTTTGTTCACGTCGATAGAAGGTTGCTTACAGCTGCCGGACAGTCGGGGAGTCTCACCCCAGTTCCCTTTGTTGCGAAAGCGTGTGCAAAGGTACGAATAAGCGAGCGAAATACAAAAAAGAAAAGCATTTTCTTTTTTATTTCTGAGCGAAAGTATCTTCGACGCGTAGCGTCAGAGGTACGATCTACCCTCTTCCATGCATTCCCTTCAACCTCTTTGGCTTGTTGAATTCACTGCAAAGGTAATACGAAAACCGCAGAAATCATCATGCGGCGAGTGAAATTCAGCCGAACACATACGTTTTGTGTACAAAAGTTTTGCGGCTCGTGTAAAATGTAGTAAATTTGCGGTCAGAAACAAAAGAAAAACTATGCAGAACGTATGTGTGTTTACGGGGGCACGCCCCAATTTCGTGAAGGTGGCTCCCATCATCCGTGCCATCGGAAAGGTGGAAGGTATGGCCTATCAGTTGGTGTATGCTGGGCTTGAAAACGACCCGACCCTTGAGAACAGCCTGTTCGACGACCTCCAGATGCCGCGCCCCGATGTCTATCTCGGTGTGGACTGCGAGAACCTCAATGAACTGACGGGAAGGGTGATGGCTGAGTTCGAGAACTATCTTGAGCAGCATCCCACCGACACGGTGATTGTCGTCGATGACCTCGCATCGACCATGGCAGCCGCCATCGTAACGAAGAAACGAGGGATACGGCTGGTACACCTTGTGGCCGGCACCCGTTCATTCGACATCAACATGCCGAAGGAAATCAACCGTTTGGTGATTGACGGGCTGAGCGACCTGCTGTTTACAGCTGGTGTCAGTAGCAACAGCATTGCCACGCGAGAGGGAGCCGACATGCAGAAAATCTATATGGTGGGCAACATCCTGATGGACACGTTACGCGCCAACCACGACCGGTGGGTGCGTCCTCAGTGTCTCGGTGAAACAGCCGACGGAGCGTATATCGTTCTGACCGTCAACCGCAAGGCACTGTTGACCGATACCGACAAACTGCGACAGCTATTGTCCACCATCTGCGACGTGTGCCGTGGAACCCGTATCATTGCCCCACTACGCGGTAGGGCGCAGGAGACCATCGAGGCCATGCACCTACCCATTGAGACTGTTCCATCCCTGTCGTATCTGGAGTTTGGCTATTTAGCTGCCCATGCCAAGGGCGTGGTGACCGACTCTGGCAATGTGGCAGAAGAAGCCACCTTCAACCACGTACCCTGCATCACACTCAACAGCTATACGGAACACATTGAGACGGTGAAGACGGGCACTAACGTCCTGGTGGGCGAAGACCGCCAGAAACTGCGCGAAGCCCTCACACAGATGATGGACGGCCACTGGAAACATGGTGATCTGCCCGACCGCTGGGACGGACGCACCGCCGAGCGCATCGTACAGATACTGCTTGAATCATAGTGCGAGGAATCACTTCAACTTGTCATATTCTTCATCCGTTACCGCCTCAAGCCATTCATTGGATGCGCCTTCGGCAGGCACGGCTATGGCAATGTGCTGGAACCAGGAATCGGCTGCGGCTCCGTGCCAGTGTTTCACTTCAGCAGGGATGTTTACCACATCACCAGGGCGTAGTCTTTGGGCGGGTTTGCCCCATTCCTGATACCACCCTTCACCGCCTACACAGATGAGTATCTGGCCGCCTTTGTGGTGGATATGCCAGTTGTTACGGCAGCGTGGCTCAAAGGTAACATTCGACATCGGGAGTCCTTCCAAGAGCAACGGGGCGAGATAGCTGTTCCCAATGAAATATTGGGCGTATGCCGTATTCAGTGCTCCCTTCGGAAACATCATGTTCTCCACGGGTTTGCCTTCTGCAAATGGCTCACCATACACCTCGGCTATCGCCTTCTGGGCACGGTAAGCCTCTATGTCGCCCACCTTTGTGGCAAGCACACGGGGAATATCATGGATTTCCGCATCACTGACGCCCATATTCCTCGCACCACTGATGTGTGACCTCAACTGTGACTCCACACCTTGCATGGATGCCAAAGCACAGATGGTAACAATCTCACGTTCCGCATAGCTGAGGATGTCGCGCGCAAAGATGTCTCCAAAAAGGTGTGCCTTCAGATAATAGTCCGTGGCAGGTGCAAAGGCATAATCGAAAGGGGTTCCGCCACGCAGTCGGGTCTGTACTTCCGTGCCTTGCTTTAGGGAATCGTAGCCTGGAGCGAGCGACGAGGCCTCCTTGCCTTCCTGATCGTGCAGCCCTTGTAACTTGCGCGCTTCAAGGACAGTCTGCAAAACTCCAAGACCGTTCAGACTACGCGGAAATCCGGTGTAAGCATAGAGATGCGAGAGTATCTCTTTCATTTCATTGACGGTCAAGCCATCGTCCAAGGCATTGTTAAGGGCGGCATTCAACCTTTCCATATCACCTTTTGCCTCGAAAGCGGCAACAGCCACAAAATGCTGTTGCTTGTTGTTCAATTCATTCATATTGTTCTGTGCTTTTGTTGCCGACAAGCCGCATAACATAACGACGAATGCGACAACGGCGGTTCTGGTTATTCCATTCATAATTGTTTTCTAAATATCCACTGCAAAGTTACAGACTTTCCGCCAAAGTTCCTGTAGATATATTACGGATAGAATTACACATACTACGGAACTTTGCATCCTGAAATGCTATTGTAAAGCATTTCAGTAACACTTTTTCTGGGACACTATGGGGGTTATTTTCTTGAGCTAGCTCAATTTATCGAATGAGCTAGCTCGATTGATCATTTGAGCTAGCT
>CAVAIX010000081.1:0-9207 GCA_963588695.1 Bacteroidaceae bacterium
GCCATAGAGGACTGCGTGTTACCGGTGCCTATACTGTAGCCCATGTCTTTGATTTTTTCTGCTGCTTTCTTTAGCAGCTCTTTCAGCTTTTCCATTTTCTACCTTCCTTTCATGGCTAGCTTTCGAATGTCTGCCATCATCTTTGTGCCTTGCCCATTGCCGCCCAGTGAGTGGTAAGCGGTATAAATCTCTTCGGCGATTGCTTCGTCGTCGTATGCGATGCAGCCTTGCGCCGTTGATTCTTTGTGGATGCGGCAAAGCTCCATCTTGAGCATGGCTCTGGTCCCGCTCTCCATGGCTTTCTGACGGAGCGATAGGCTTCTCGATTTGTTCCATGCCGTTCCCAAGACGAAGGCTCCCACGGCGTATGTTACTTGGAGAATGAATCCTAATAGTGTACTGTCCATCTTGTCCCCTCTTTCGACTTGTGCAAAATTTGCACAACACGCACTTTCTGCGCGTTGATACCTTTATTTCACCACCCAAAAATACCGATATTCTCTCGATACCCTTACGCCTTAATGATGTATTTCATCACGATGGCGGGCGGTTGTACAGTGGTGGACGCGCCGTAAATGCTGTTGCTCTTGGACGCGGCAAAGCTCATGGTTGCATATGTCTTTTTAGACGATGAGTCACTAGAGAGCGCATACCCGCCAGTTCGACTGCCCCAGTCAATGGTGTAAGCTCCAATGCCTGTACCGTTAGGGATATAGTAGATTTCATTCGTCCATCGTCCCGTGATATTCGGTAATCCCGCACTCTTGACTGCCCCGCTCGTACTCCCGCCTTCAACGAACTTGTCCACCAAATTCGGCAAGTTAAATGTCGTACTCCCATCGCCTGTGCCGTATGTCGTGCCAATCACGCCGAAAAGCTCATCATAGTCTGTACGGCTGACCGCTTGCCCATTGCACAAGAGCCAGCCTTTGGGGACGGTATTCCCCGCAAATGGAAGCACCGCGCCTGATGGCATTTGAAATACTGTCCTCACTCTGAATTTTGCCGTACCGTCTGTAATGACTGCCATATTATCACCTCATGTTTAATCATCTGTAATATAAACTATCTGACCTCTCGCCCAGCCCGTGTATCTAGAATTACTGCCTGAGTATTTGTGGAGCGTAATCGTGCTTGCCCCCGCCGCGATTCGCACCGTAAACTGCACATCTTCCTGCGGGTCACAGGTTGAACGCGCATCATATTTCGCCGCCCATGGCACATCAAGTTTAGCGACTGTCACGCCCCATGAATTGGCGGTTGCTAACGTGGCGTTCATATCAAAATTTACGATAACCAAATGCCCTATCTTGATGGCGTTTGTACCATCATTACCCAATTTTTTATACACAGGTTCCATCAATCCGCTTGCGTATGTTTTCGCCGTGTCTGTCGTGGTTTCTGCTAGGGCGTCCACGTATTCCTTCGCGCACACGGTCTTAACAGTAAACACTGCCGTACCGTCATTAACCGTTACCCCCCCCGCGACAATCGTTGTCATGTCAGGCTCGCTCGTGCCAGTCGTCCCCGCCGTTGTACATTCTAGGTACAAGTACGATGGGAGAGACGCGCTATAGGCGATGTCACCGACACTGTACGCCGTGCTTCGCTGGAGCTGGTGAGTATAGTCTGCCTGGTTCTCCAATGTCCACGTAACGCTTCCGTCCTGCGTCACGCCGCCCAAATTCCACGCTGGTACATCGCTCCCGCTGGTGCCGGCTACGGTGCATCTTGCGTGATACCCATTCATGGACGGCGCATGTACTACGTCGCCCTCTTTGTACGCCGTGGACGGCTGCCACAGTACCGCGTCTGCCAATGCCATAAGCACATTGTTCTGATTTCCCATGAATCGGTACATGTCAGCCTGCGTGGTGGGCTTTACGTCGCCGCTATAGTTCCCATAGCCGTTGTTGAAATCAAGTGCTTTCTCAATGCTCATGATTTAGTCTCCTCTTTGGTCTCTTTCGTTTCCTCTTTGGTCTCCAATGGCTTAGATCGGACGCACTTTGTATTCGTGCAAAGCCCTGTTTTTTCGTCCATCTTGCGATGGCACAAGAAACATCTTTCCATGACTAGATAGCACCTCTTTTCTCCTCATACTCTGCGACTAATTCCTCGCGTTCTGCTTTCAAGTCGGCATAATAATCATCGTCCTCGATGGCTTTCGCTTTCGCCATTTCCGTTTCAATGTTGCCGATTTTCGTGGCGTACTCTGCGTCCAATGCCTGCAATTCGGCGGCGCGCTTCTCCTCGTCCGTCGGCTCAGGACGTTCGGTGTACGCTCCAGCTTTGTAGAGCAAGTCACCCTGTAAGGCGGTGGTGTATGTCACTGCGTCTTGCGTGACGTGTGTCTCATCAGGATACGCATGGGTGGCTAGGGCTTCCAGCTCGTCTACTGTGTCACCATGCACTCCTGTGACGTATGATGTGATTCTCTCCCCTGTGTCAGTGTCGTATACGCTGACATAGGTTAAGTTTGGATTAGTGATGGATATTTCGTCCATGGGTTCCTCCTATAAAAACACAAAAACTTGGCGGTACTATCCCCCTGATAATACAGGGCATGTACTACGAAAATAGCTCATCTTCTGGTGGCGCTACTGTAACAATTCCGTATCCTATAAAAATGCCTAATGCCGCCTTATTGGTGCATAGAAGCACATTGGGAGAGACTAGCGTAGGGCAAACGGCGTGGAATTATAGTGTGAAATCGTTTGATGATACTGGAGTAACGCTTCTTATCGATTATGGTTCGCACGGCGCAAATTACCTGATATTAGCGATTGGCTACTAATACCCTATCGCAATCCAACTAAAGGTATTGCCTTGCTGCTCTCCACCAAGGGCATACGCAAAGCCAGTTTTACTTTCAAATAAGATATGGTGGCCAGTGCGGTATGCATAAGTACTATTTTGGTTTATCTGCGGGCTACCTGTCACGGATAAGCACGCATTCGTAAAATTTATAGGGAAGTTGCAAGTATAAGAGTACGCAGAAGCGTTGTATGAGGTTTTGCCATTCGTGTGTAGCCCGCCCTGTATTATCAGGGGGATAGTACCGCCGAGTTTCACCCACCACGCGGTACTATCGGATACATCACCCGCCACAACGCCTGCTTTCGTTGAGATGCTGGTTTCCAATGCGCTTTTTGCGTTCGCCAAATCGGTAGCACTTGCCACATAGGTAAAGGTGGTATCGTTCATGACGATTGAGCCATTGCCCCCACGATACGCCAGCTTGCCCGACGGCTGGTCTAGCCAAAGTTGGGTAGCGTTCTTTGTCTCATCAGCGCACAGGTTAATGAGCTGGCCATACTGCGATGGCTGGTTATCGAGTACCTTGGACGTGTAGTAGGAGATGAACGTTCCCAACGCTCCCCACCCTGCATTGGTCACATCGGACGGCTTGAAGTTCAGGCCCTTGGAATGCAACACGTCCCATAGCATATTAGGGGTCAAGTCGTCTGTATTCAGTTTCGGAGACAGTCGGGTGTCCATGATGGTTTTCAGAGTCTTTGGGGATACAATCTTATTTGCCACTGTGCCCGCCGTGATTTCACTATCAGTGGCAAAGTCGAGTGTGCGGGGCACCATGAGCCATGTCACGGTACCATCTGGCACGGCGTTTCCTGCGTTCGTCCATGCGGGCTCAGCCGCGGAGGAATGGCCTGCACTGGTGACGCGTGCCACGGTGTTGCCCTTCATGTTGGGAGAGCTGACGACCATACCGACCGTATAATCGGTGTCGGGCTGCCAAAGGGATACGCACACGGTGCTTTCCAGTACGGTGTGATGGTTTTTTGTCCATTCGATGTATTCCTGCTCGGTGGTACCTTTGCTAGTGTCGCCGCTGTCGGGATAGTCGAAAATCCCATCGGTGGACTGTAGTTTAATAATGCTATCTGCCATGTTCTTTACCTCTACAATGTCTCATTCACGAATCCTTGCCACGTAATATCTACGGTGCCTGCTATCTGATTTCCATCTTCATCGACTAGGGCGATGCGGCACGGCTTACGGCTTAGAATCTTGGGAAATCTGGTAATGCTGCCCGACTGTACGGAGTCAATGTGTACGGCGGTGGTCTCGTAGTTCGGGGTCACAATGGGGAGCTCCATACCGCCAGCGGGGACTTCCAAATCTTCGAAGTGTTCCTGACGGTCGGGGACATCGATATACGCATGCAAGCTCTTGATAATGGTCTCTTGCACGCTAGAGTTTTTCGCAACGATCCGAATCTGAATGACTGCACCCGCCTTGACTTCCACCTTGTCGGACCACTGAATCCACAGGTTTTCGTCTTCAGGCCATACGGCTTCGCTCTCATTATCCCAGAAGGCCTCCTCATCGGCGCGCGCCTCCCAATAGTACCCATCAAGAATCTGTCTATAGTACACGATGGCGGGGCCTTCGATTTCAGTGGTCAGCCAAAATTGCCCAGATGCGGGAGCGGTGAAGTGGCATCTGGCTTCATACGCCATGAAGCTTGCGCCCCACATAGAGCCGTCCGATTCCTTCCACATGCGATAGCCCTTCTCGTGCCACATCTTTGACTCATTACGTGCATGGATACAGTGGTCACTTGCTAGAACGGTGCCCGTGGTGGTGACTTCTGCGAAATCATCTGCGCCAAAGTCCTTATCGTAAAGCACATTTTCTTGGAGCAAGTCTCCCATCTCGAGCATGCAGTAGGCGAAGTTCTTTGATTCATTGCCGTTGGTGTCTACGGCCTTAATCATGACGGCGTGGGTGCCCTGCCTGATGGTCTGTGTTTCGTATGGCTGGGCGGTTACTAGGCCTTCTTGCACGGAAATCCCTGTATCCCAGTTGAGCTCTGTCCCCTGCGTGTATTTCAAGATAAAGCCCGCCACGTCGTTGGGCTCGGGGTAGGTATATTTCCACCAATAGCGACGCAGTGAGCTAGACATTTTCTCCACATTCAGGGCTTCTACGTCGGGCGGGGGAATCTGGATAGACTGCGGCAGGAAAGCATATGTCGGTACATCGGCAAGACTCTGTTCCATGCCTCCGAATATGTTGAATGAGGTCAGCTTGAAATAGAGTGTCTTGCCGATGTAGGAGCTCTTGAGTCCCGACCTTAGGAAGGTCTCATCACATCTGGCAACGGCCGCTCCCGCCTTATGGGAAACCTGCTCGCTGTTGTACTGGCCTCGAACCAATCCCGAAAGCTTCCAGCTCCCATCGTCTAAAAGCTCGGCGGTGGTGTACGACATGGCTTCATTGTCCACTACCATGACTGTGTCGCCGTTTTCCGCGCTTTCAGCATCCACGGAAACGAAATCACCTTGGCCAATGGTCACGCGCATGGAAGTGGCACCTTCGGCCATGGGCTCCTTTAGGGTGCCATAGCGGGCACGGTTGTCGATGGTTCCCAGCTTCTTGTAATACTGGTTCGTATCGGATACCCAGACGGTACACCCGCCCCAGTTGGGATTTTTCCCCCATGTGCCTACCCATACTTCATTGTCTGCGCTGGTCATCAGTGCAGGGGGCTGGAATATCATAGGTGGCTCGCAATCGCCGGGGTCGGGGTTGAAATCGATCAATGGACGCTCATTCTCGTGGACGTCATACTCGGCTTCGCTGTATACGCCCTTGGCTCTGGAAATCGCCGTGAAGGTGATAATTCCATCGGTGCCTTCGGTGGCGCTGCTAATCATAGCCGGCTGGTTCTCTATCCCCATGAGTGGGTCGTTTAGCATGACCAAATCGCCCGGCTCTAATCGGCAAAATGCCCACCCTAATTTAAAGGTGTACTGCACCCTTTCGTATTTGTTCTTACGGCAAAGCTCCTCTGCCAATTTGACAGCGCGGGTCTTGGTGTAGAGATAATGAGCGGAGGTAGTGCTTGCCTGACGCACGCCGAATTCCTTGATGTCGTCGTTGTCTTGATAATTGACGACTTCCTTCTCATATGCATTAGCACGATTCAGAAATTCCACAGAAATACGGTTGTAGATTTCTGATGAATCCTTACGGCTATAGGAAATGCACACGCCGCCGGTCTGGGGGATGAAGTCATCGGGAGTGAGATTGTATCTGATTGTCTTATCAGGTACCCACTTCCCTACGGCTCTATCAGCCCTTGGAACAATCTTCAGCTTGTTGTTGCTCCAAAAGATATAGGCGTTGGTAACGGTGGCTATGTCATTGATGATTTCTCTAGCGGTCTTTGCATCCGTATCGTCGGATGGCGTAGAAATGAGCAAATCCGCTTCCTTGCAATACTTCCTATAATCATCTATCCCCACTATCTCCAAGCCTTCTAAACCGATTTTGGACAGGATATAGAGGATATAGTCTGCGGGGTTCACGTCCACTCCGTCGCCTGTATCCAGCAGCTTTCCTTTGACTTCAAAGTTAAAGGTCGACATGGAACCGCTATCGCCCAAATCGATCACCCCTGCCATATAGGCGAGCCCGCTATAAGCCAGTGCCTTGTCGGGGTGCTTGCTTGCGGTATATGCCCATGGCTGCTGGTCGTCAGCTCCATCAAAGAGCGTCAGGCCAAGGTCACCATTCGGATATTGGTAAACGGTCTTGTCTTTCCACATCTTCCCGATGCCGCCTATCTGGCCTTCGCATAAGGCTAAGATGACGGCCACGGTATAGGTGTAAGTAATGGTGGTGGTGGTGCTACCGCCGCCGCCCTTGCCGCTCTTTTGGGATTCTCGATGCTCATGGGCGGTGAAATCATCGTAATAAATGACATTCGGGGAAATTCGAGTTGTGCCCAAAATCTCCGGCACCGTGGAACCATACTCGGCGGTAGAAACGGTAAAATTGGAAATCTTATTTGAGCTGATTGTCGTATTATGGCCGCCGCCAAACAGTCCCATTTCCTACCTCCCGACAAATCTATACACGCCGTGAAGCCTCGACTCCCCCTTGCGGGTGAGGAAAATCACGTCGTTAATATCTGATAAAATCACGCCGTGGTCGACCATGGCGTGGATAACACGGTCATTCCCCACATACACGGCGCCATGAGAGACGCAACGGCCAAACTTGTACAGCAAAAAGTCCCCCGGCTGTATTTCCTCCATGGGGACTTCTTTGCAGTGGGCTTCCACCACTCGCAAGAACCATTCCTCGCTATGGTGAAGGTGCCATTCGTTGGAATATGGGGGAATCTTGATAGAGTCTTTTCCAATGGCTCCCGCACCTTCCAGACAAGCAATCAATAGCATCCCGCAATCCACGCCCTTGCCTTTGACTTTGGCCTGATTGATATGCGGGGTGCCCAGCCAGGTGTAGGCCTCTTTGACTATCGCATTTTCACTCATAGCAGTACCTCCTTCAATGGCACATAGGGAGCGATGACCGATGCAGAATCTTCTTCGGTGGAGGAGGTCACGGTCTCCCCATCAGACACATAGGTACCTTGGGGATAAAATTTCCTTCGGGGAAATTCCTGCGACATGCCCTGCACCTTACTTTTTACCGTAAGTTTCATGGCTAGTCCGCCGCAAGACTTCACCTCCGTGGTGCCTGAAAACAATCCCACCACGCCGATGACATTTTCCTCTAGGTCAAAGAAACAACGGCTCATGGCTAGGGTCGCACGGTCGAAGGCTCCATCATGGGCGGCCAAGAATATGGGCTTATCTCCCAGCTTATCCTCCACTGTCGCATAGATGGATACGGTCATGGAATCCACGGAAATTACGTTGTTAATCTTCGTTTGCTCCCGCTTTAACAAAAGCGCGTTATGCTGGTACGTATGGCCGCCATAGGGCACGTCCTTGTCAGCATCTGTGAAATAATATTCGCTACCGTCATACAACGTGAGGGTATACAGGTCGCATGAAATCATTTCTTTCTGTGTATTCAGGTACGTGGCCAGTTCATCCGTTGTGTCTTTCATCGAACCACCTTCAAAGTCAGCGAACACTCGAACAGGTCTTTGAATTTCTGCTTGATGGTCAGCTTGGACTTCCCGAAAACTACTTGCCAATAATACTCGTATGTTGCCGTCACCTTGGAATCTGAGGCAATGGCGGTATCAAATACTACCGCCCCACGGTCTAAGGTATAGCCCGCCGCACTGTAGGCTTCCCCATCCACATAGACGATGAGATTATCGGCGTAATAGATGGGCTCTTGCTGGCCGTGCATGTTGGCCACCAGCTGATACGATCCGTCCGTGTTCTTCGGAAGTATCACATTCTCGCACTGGTAATTTTCCGCATCCTTGTAGAAAAAAGGAATCAGCTGCCCCTTGCACTTGGAATAAAACGCTAGCAGCTGGTCTTTCTCCTCGGATGACAGTGCAGGAAATGCGATGGAAAATTCCCATGCCGGTAGCGTCTGGGAAGTGATGGCGCGTCTCTTCCCGCTGGCTGCTTCCTGTTCGGTCACGTCCCACTGCTGGACTACCTCGGAGCTCCACTTCACCCTGCGGGCGTTCAGTGGAAATATATAGCTAGTCATTTACCACACCCCCGCTGCCGTTGTGAAATCTCGGTTGCCGTCATACAGCATTTGTTTGATGGAATCCATGCCACCATTTCTAAGGAAGTCCATGAAGGAGGAAGAATCCATGGCGGAAACATTAAGCGTCACGCTCCCGCCCATGGCTGCCGATGGGCTTCCTCCTCCCACCTGTCCCCCATCTGCATAATGCGGGCTATTGAGCATATTCAGGTATGGCGTCCCGAGGCGTTTGACTGCTGCTGCATTGATGACATATTCCCCATTGGAAAGCATGGCGGGGATACTGTCTGACGTGCTGGTGCCGGCTCCGGTGACATATCCACCACTCGCCAACGTGGCCGTTGCTTGCCCCGAAGCGGCGGCTGCTGCCATTTGCCCGGCTACGACTCCGGCTGCGGAATATGCCGCCCACGGATTCGCTGCAATCAAAGCCGCCGTGGCGTTGGCTGCCAATGTGCCGGATAGGGCGGCCTGCGCTGCCTTCTCTTTGGCTGCATTCGCGATTTCCTGTGCGCTCTTTTGTTTCCCCAGCCCTATCATCGTCATCATGGAACTAATGGCCTTTTGTAGGACTGCCTGCAGAACCGTGGCCAGCACATTGTTCGCCAGGTTATTCATGATATCCCGGAAATTCTTCCCGTACACGATACACTGGGAAAGCCCTTGCGCCAGCCCCTCCGTTATCTGCTGCTGCATCTGGGTAAGGGTCAGGTTCATGTACTCGCTCCACTCCATGGCATTTGTCAT
>CAVAIX010000082.1:0-9196 GCA_963588695.1 Bacteroidaceae bacterium
CAGTGGTGGTCTGCCAACCATAGTAGCGCTGGGTGTCGCGGAAAGTGATGTTGTAGTTACCCTCACTGCGGAGCACGAGACCCTTGATGGGAGTCCACTTTAGGGCAAACTGGTTGGTGATGGTGTAGGCGTGCTTCTTCTGCGTGTTGGTCTTGATGTCGCTTACAGGGTTCGTCAGCAGGAAGTTGCTGGCGTCGGCCTCGTTCTCCATCTCTTCATAAGAACCCCAACCGCGGAGGCCTGCCGTAGGACGGTAGCGGAGCACGTCTACGAGACCGCCCGAACCGATGTTGTCGCCACCTGCACCCTCGTCGCGACGATAGGAAATCTTCGGGTTGTAGGTGAACTCAAGGTTCTTGGTGACCTTGGTGTTGAGCTTGAAGTTGACGTTCGTGCGGCGTACGCCCGAACCGAGAATGATACCCTTGTCTTCCGACTGGGTCAGTGAGAGGTTGAAGCGAGTCGTTTCGTTACCCCCCCCAATAGTCACGTTACTGGAGTAGTTTACTGGGTGGTTGCCCAACACTTCGTCCTGCCAGTCGTTGGTGGCTTCGTTCTTATAGAGTTCCAAGTCTTTCGGGTTACCGAAGTTGCCACGGAAGGGTTTTGCCCACGTAGAGCGGTTGCCGTTGGCGGCAGCACGGTCATACTGGTAATCTACGAACTGATAGGTGTTCATCAAGTCCATCGAACGAGCCAATGACGACACGCTCAGACGACCGTTGTACGACACCTGCACCTTACCCGTCTTGGCCGACTTGGTGGTGACCACAACTACACCGTTACCACCCTTCGCACCATAGATGGCGGTGAGGGAAGCGTCCTTCAGCACGTCGATGGAGGCAATATCCGTTGGCGGAATGTCGTTGATGTTATCCACCTGGAAGCCATCGACGATGAACAGCGGGTTGTTGCTCTGCGTCACCGACGTTGCACCACGTACGCGGATGTTGATGTCGGCACCAGGTTGACCGTCGACGGTTGTAATCTGTACACCGGCAATCTTACCCTGAAGGGCTTCGGCGGCTGACGACACCGGCACAACGGCCAGTTTTGCACCGCTCACCGAACCGACCGAACCGGTCAGATCCTTACGGGCTTTGCTGGTGTAACCCACTACCACCACCTCTTCGAGGGCGGCGTTGTCGTCCTGGAGCACGACTTTCATGTTGCTACCTGCCGCAACTTCCTGTGCCACCATACCGATGTAGGAGATGACCAGTTTCTTCGAGGCGGGCACCTTGATGGTGAAGTTACCGTCGAAGTCCGTTACAGCTGCATTTTTGGGATTTCCCTTTTCCACTACGGTTGCGCCAATGACGGGTTCGCCGTTGGCATCTGTGACGTTACCCTTAGCGACGGTCTGCGCGTGCAGATTACCGACGATCAAGAGCATACACAGAACAAGTACCGTGCGCAAAATACTCTTAAAATAAACAGACATAAATTATTAGTTTAGAATTAGTAATGTATTTACTGGTTTGTTTGCTTGCAAAATTAATAAATCTTGGTTAAATTCCAATAACTTTTTATAAAAAATTCCACGTAAACGTTTACGTTGTGAAACTTCTTATTGGAGCAGTACAGGCGGTGCTGCGGTCTGCCCCCGACCGAAGCCTCTGGGACGCTGGCGCGTCGCGCAGGAGGTTTGGTCGAATGTCGAGGCAAAGGATTTCTTCATAGATGTTGTGGTTATATGTAGTCAGTAGTTTGATGCTGCAAAGATACGGAAATTTTTTCTTTGCTACCAAATGTTTTGGTGGAAATCTCACGTAAACGTTTACGCTCCTACTGCATCCGGTGGAAGCCTTCCCAGCGCACATTCCAGCGTCCGTCCTTGGGAAATCCAGGGTTGAGGGGCTCGCTGCAACCGTCCCATCCGCAACACATCATCGCCACGGCAGTGAGCAGTGCACCGTTGCCAGGCAGGTAGAGGCGCAGACGGTCAGCGGTCTGGAAGTTGTGGCCGTTGGGCAGGTAGGTGTTCTTGCCCTTGTCGATGAGCAGGGCCTGCAGGGCGATTTCTGGTTCGCCCAAGCGTGCGGCACACATGGCTATCATGCCGTAGTCCCAGCCCCAGGTGGTGTCCCAGTTCCAGTGGTTCATCACCCAGCGGAGCGTGCTCCGCATCTTGTCCGCGTCGTAGAGTCCCGTGTAGGGGAGCAGGCCGCAAGCACCGAGCACGGCCGGATGGTCGCTGCGCGACTTCAGTGCGAAGGTCTCGGCAGAGACTTGCTTGTGTCCGTACTGGTCGGGTGTGGCGAACGGGTCGAAGCCGTCGGTCTTTGCACTGCTGTCGAACGCGGTGAGTGGCACACCAGACAGATAGACGCTGTCGTTGGCAGCTAACGGAGCCATTCGACTGATGACCTCATCCCACTCCGCGTGGCGGGCGAGTCCCTGTCGCTCGCGCCACTGCTGTGCGATCTGCAGCGCGTAGCGCCAGTAAGCCTGTTCGAACGGATGATGGAACGAGAAGTCTTTGGACATGGATTCCTGCATGGCCGTCTGGCCGAACAGTCTGATCGTGCCTTTCTTCGGTGCGCAGGCCTGGGCAAAGTCCGCCATGAAGGCAGCAGTCTCCTCCACGTTCTGCGCGTATTCCTTTAGCGTCTTCTTCGAAGGCTTGGCGCGGTACATTTCCTCGGCTAAGTAGATATAGTGCGGCTGCTGCCACGTCAAGAACGAACCCGTGTTCGACGGGGATTCGCCCGCCCATGGGTCAGTCATCTTCATCCAGCGCAGTCCTTGGAAACCCTGTCGGTGGGCAATGTCGCGCGCTACGGGAGCCGCAGCGGCATTGTACCAGTGCAGCATACGAGCAGTTGCTTCCGGGCGGTTCCAGAGGCAGAAGTCGACTGCGTGCCACCACGTCATTTCCAGATGAGGCCGTCCGAACCAGCTGTTGTAGGTCAGTCCAGTTTCCTGGGGTGGCATATTGCCAGTGCAGTTGATGGCGGTCAGATACTGTGAGAGCACCACGCGGCGCTCCAGTTCCTTAGCCCTCGGGTCGGTGCACGCCCCGAAGTCAGCGAAAGCCCCCTCAGCCCAGTAACGATGCCAGAACTTCTGGTTGCGCTTGATGTGGTCAGCGAAGTTCTCGGAGGCTGGGCGCGTCTGGGGCTGCAGACTGTATTCTGCCGAGAAGGACAGTACGTTGTCGGCAGTGGAGAGCGCGTACTGGTGGTTGCCCACGGACTGGAATGTGGCCTGTCCGTCCCACCTTATATATATATAATAGGTGGTGGAGTCTAACTGATGGCAGACGAGGGCCGAGTGGCTGTCCTGCTGGACGATGGACGAGGTGTGGCGGTCGGCCTTCGTCCAGTCGGCGGCGTGGTCAGCGTGTTTGCCCGTGGGGTAGGGCAGTCGCAGCACCACCTTAGCCTGTCCGTTTTGGAGTAGTGGCGACTGGATGCGCGCCACCAACTGGTCACGGTCGGGGCGGCAGAGTGTCAGTACGTCCACGGGCTGTCCGCTGGCACGGAAGTGCGACGTGATTCGTGCGTCCCACAGGTGCAGCTGTTGGCGGATGTCTGTCAGTTGGTTGAGCGGAACGGTCTGTCCGAGACTGTCCGTCAGTTGCAGGCCAACCGCTCCGAGGTTGAGGCGGTGTGGGTTGACGCGGAAATAGTCTGTGGCCTGCTTGTTGCGTCCTGCTTGCTTGTACTCCACGGCGTAGACTTCCGAGTGGCCGTGGCCGAGGTCGAAGGCCTTCTCCGTTTCAGCTGGAGTGAGTTTCTCTGTGTTGGGAAACGAGTGCCAACCCCAGTCCGACATGGTGGTGAGGGGAATGCCCTGCTCATAGTCCGCCGTGTAGCTCTGCAGTCCCGTCACATCCACCGTGGCGGCGAAGTGGCCGTTGCCCACGGTCAGCGACGAGAGTGGGTCGGGCGCGGTGATGACGGGACTGTTGCGAAAAAGAACAGCCTCGCGATTGATCGAGGCTGTTGTATTGTCGGTGTTGTATCCAAGCATTTCCATTTCGAGCGATGCCCAGATGAACGGCCCGACGCCCTTGGCGTCGTTGTCGCGGACGGGTTCGCTGAGGTAGTATTCGAACGAGCCGTCGCGCCGTTTGTTCTCCTTGACCTTCGGGGCGGCCTTCAGCACTTTCGCACTGACACCCGGGCCGAGTCCGGCCACGGCGCAGCAGTGAGTCAGCGAGATGGTCTTGTCGGCATTGACGCGGATGAAGTTATTGATGATGCCCTTGTAGGCTTTGATGCCCGCGTCGCGGTATTTCTCACCGAGGTAGCCCTTGCGGTAGGCTTTCAGCAGGGCGTAGGCGAACATAGAGGAGCAGGTGGACTCGAGGTAGTTGCCCTCGCGTCCGGGAGCGTCCATGACCTGATACCAAACACCCGTCTTCTTATCCTGCCAGCGGATGACAGCGTCGAGGTCTTTGCGTAGCAGTTCGATGACCTCACCGCGGCGGCTGTAGTTCTCGGGCAGCGCGTCGAGTAGTTCGATGAGTGCCATCGTGTACCAGCCCTGGGCGCGTCCCCAGCAGTGCTGCGAGAGTCCCGTCTCTTTGTCAGCCCAGAACATCTCGCGCGTCTCGTCCCAGGCGTGGCGGTTTAGTCCCGTCTTCGGGTCGAGGGTGCGCTGGTAGGTCACGCTGATCTGGTGTACCGCGTCGTCGTAGATTTTCTGCGCCTCTTTGGGCTTCATCAACTCGCGGGCGGTCAGCGTGTAGAACGGCAGTCCCATGAAGATGCCGTCGAGCCACACCTGGTAGCTGTAGATGGCCTTGTGCCAGTAGACCTTGTCCTCGACGGTGCGCGGCTGGTTCTTCAGCTGCTTCATCATGAGCTGCATGGCCAAGAGGTTTTTCTTCTCGGGGTAGCGTTGGTACATCCGTGTGACGAAGTGTCCAGTGCGGATGTTGTCGAGGTTGTAGTCTTCCAGGCGGAAGCCCCGGATATTGCCGTTGGCGGCAATCATCGTGTCGGTGTACTCGCGGCAGTAGGCGAGGATGTCGTCACCACCATATTTAAGATAGGTGTCGAGCATGGCTTCTAACTCAATGCCCATCACGTAGCTCCATTTGGGGCGGTTGGAGAAGTCGAGCAGATAGGAACGGGGCACGCGCTTCATCTCGGAGTAGGCGAGCCATTGGCTGTAGTTCTTGAAGGGCTTCTCCTGCAGCGTTAGTGAACCGTTGAGGAAGAGGTTCTCGAAGTGCACGTCGCGCGTCTGTCCCTTGATGCTGTTGCCGTCGCTCACACCGTCGAAGCGGCAGTTCTTGACGTTGATGTCGTAGACGTTGCAGACGCTGTCGAGGGCGATGATCAGTACGCCGTACTGCGACCGTCCGCAGGTGATGTTCTCGAGGTTGATGTTGCGCACGGTGGGATTGTAGCCTCGGCAGCAAATCTCGTTGTGCTCGTAGTCGAGGTTGATTTTCAGGACGCTCTCCTTGCACACGCCCACCTTTATATTACGCACGTTGATGTTCTCTACGATACCGCCGCGGCAGGTGTTGGTCTTGATGCGCACGACGCGATCCAGGTTGGGTGAGTCCATCACGTTATTCTCCGCATAGACGTTGCGGCAGCCGCCCGAAATCTCCGAGCCGATAACCACGCCACCATGTCCGTTCTTCATCTCGCAGTTGCGGATGATGATGTTCTCGCTGGGACGATCCCAGAGGCGTCCGTCGCGGTTGCGTCCGCTCTTGATGGCGATGCAGTCGTCGCCCGTGTTGAAGAAGCAGTTCTCGATCAGCACACCGTCGCACGACTCCGGGTCGCAGCCGTCGCCGTTGGGTCCGTCGTTGGTGATCTTCATGCCGCGCACGGTGATGTTCTTCGACAGCAGGGGGTGGATGACCCAGAAGGGCGAGCGCAGCAGGGTGAGGTTCTCCAACAGGATGTTCTCACACTGGTTGAAGTTGATGAGTTGTGGGCGCAGACCGTCTTCCTTGGTATAGATGCGCTCGTTCATGTCCACGCCGTCTTCGGCCTGCTTCAGCAGTCGGGCGCGCGAGCCACTGCGCTGGTTGGGCAGCAGATCGGGTGCTCCACCGAAGGCTGGCGAGCCTGTCCATTTCCACCACGTCTCGTTTGAGCCGCCACCGTCGATAGTGCCCTCACCCGTCACGGCCACGTTCTGCTGCTTGTAGGCATAGATGCAGGGGCTGACGTTGTGGCAGTCGAGACCCTCCCATCGGGTGGGTACGACGGGGTAGAGGTCGGGTTCGAAGACGAACTGCAGCGTGGCGTCCTTCTCCACCACGAGGTTGACGTTCGACAGGAGTGTGACGGCTCCCGTGAGGAAAGTGCCAGCAGGCACGATGACGCGTCCGCCGCCCTTCTTCGAGCAGGCTTGGATGGCCTTGTTGATGGCTTTCTGGTTCTTGGCAGCCGTGTTGGTTGTCTTCGCCCCGTATTTGGTGATGACGAAGTCGCGATTGGGGAACGTCGGAGCCTTGATGCGCTGTTCGATGCGCCGATACTCGCTCTCGTCCCATGCCTTGGCCTGTGCCACGAGGGGCAGGATAGTGGCCATGACAAACAATAATAATGGTAGTTTCTTCATTTGTTTTGAGTGATTTAGTAGAATTGTGTGCAAAGTTACGCATTTTATTTGGAAATTCCCCAACGAATTGCTAATTTTGTGCGACATTAATGAAAAGTATCTCATGGAAATAGCAGATTTTCTGAACCAGAACGACCGCTTTGCCGCTGCTGCTGGTTGCCGCATCGTGGAGATGGAAGTGGGCAGAGCCGTAGCGGAAATGACCGTGACCGCCGAACACCTCAATGCTGGTGGCGTGTGTCAGGGTGGTGCGCTCTTCACCTTGGCCGACTTAGCCTTAGCGGCTGTGATGAACAGTCGGGGGCAATTGACCTTTAGCATCGAGAACAATATCTCGTTCTTAGCCTCGGCACAGGAGGGCGACCGACTGCGCGCCGAAGCCCGCGAGGTGGCCGACCATCCGAAGATTCCTGCCGTCGAGGCGCGTATCACCAACCAAAAGGGGCAGTTGCTCTGCGTCGTGACAGGGTTGGCCTACCGCAAGAAGGCGACTCTCGTCACGGAATAAACGACCGAAATCGCGTCCGAAAGAAAAAAGTGGCCGAAAAACTTGCATTTGTTCCGAATAAGTGCTATATTTGCCACCGATAAGCCTATGTCGGCCATTTCGCCGGACTATCTTATCGCAATATTTATAGTTTCGGGGGTTGGTAGCGTCCTGCGCCAACCCCCTTATAAAATCTAAAAATGCTTACGCGCTCGGCAGAGAAAAATTTTTCTCTCGGCAGAGAAAAAAGATGGGCTGTGTTTGATTATTCGGGAAATTATGCGTAAATTTGCAACTCATTAGAAAAACATCCACCAAAACAAGCAAACAAAAACATGGGAATATTTTCAGGTCTATTCGGTCGGAAGACCGAAGCACAACAGAAAACAGGCGGCATGGAGGACTTCATGACCCTCATCCGCGTCTACTTCCAGGCCGTGATGGCCGCTGACCTCGGCATTACCAACTTAGCCGCGCTGCCCGACCTGCGCGTGTTCAAGCAGACGCTCCACGTGCCGACACAAAACAATAAGCTCGGACTGGCCGAGAAGTCGCGCTGTAAGAAGATGCTGAAGGAAATCTACAGCATGGACGACGACTTCACCAAGGAAATCGACCAAAGCATCCGCCGCCGCTGCAAACGCCCGCAGGACGTGCAGACCTACATGATTCAGTTCTCTGCCTTCTCGCAGGATTTGATGATGCTCACGGGCAACCTAATGAAGTTCAAGCTCCGCCTGCCGGGATTCTTCAAGAAGGCACTCTACACCATGACCGAGAAGACCATCAACGACATCTTTCACAAGAACGACTACACCGACGCTGGCGTGCTGAAGTCTGTCGTGGCCATTCGCCAGTACAACCAGAAGCTCGGCTTCTCGCAGCAGTGGGTCACCGACTTCGTCTTCCACGTGGTGATGCTCGCCAAAAAGGAAAAGCAGCCTGCACAGGACGATACAAAATAAAAAAAAGTTAAAACAATAGGCGGAAGTGTCGTACTCCGCCGAAAAAATGTTACCTTTGTGGAAATTTAGGGTGTGCCCTCGACTGGCGAGCAAAGGAACACTGAAACGCAACGCAGCATGACGCCCAACGAGAAGACCATAGCCACGTTTGAAACCCGCATCAGGCAGATGATCCTCCGCTTTCAGGAACTGAAGCAGGAGAACGCTGACCTCTACGCCCGGATCACTGAGGACGAGCGGCAGATGGAAACGCTCAGGCAACAGTTGGAACGTAAGCAACATGACTACGACACCCTGAAGATGGCACGCATGATCAGCATCACCGACGGCGACCTGCAAGGCGCTAAGGACAGGCTGGCCAGGCTCATCAGAGAAGTCAATAAGTGTATTGGAATCCTTAGCGACGAAAACGAATAGGAAACCCCACACATGGCAGAAACAAACCGAGACAAGTTACATATCAAGTTGCACGTCTACGACGAGGAAATCGATGCGGATATAGACCGCGCCGACGAGCCGTTCTACCGCGACGCTGCAAAGCTCATCACCAGACGCTACAACGCCTACGCCGCCGCCTATGAGGGGCGCAAGAGCGAACATACCATCGCGCTGATGACGCTCATCGATATTGCACTGCTCTACGAAAAGGAACGCGAGAACAAAGACGCGGAACCCTTTCAGAATATTCTCGACAAGTTGACCGCCGAAGTGGAACAAGCACTCAAAGACCAGTGACAGACAACAACGGGAATATTAACAACATTACATACAACATTTATCTATGGACATCATCGTCATCATCGCCATCGTAGCTGCCCTCCTCATCGGCGGACTGTGTGGCTTTATGATTTTCCGACACATCATCAACGGAAAATATAAGGAAATGGTAGCGGCTGCCGAGAAGGAGGCCGAAGTAATCAAAGAAAAGAAACTCCTTGAAGTGAAGGAGAAATTCCTCAACAAGAAAGGGGAACTGGAGAAGGAGGTGCAGCAGCGCAACCAGCACATCCAGCAGAACGAGAACCGCCTAAAGCAGCGCGAAATCTCTCTGAACCAGCGACAGGAGGAGTTAGGACGCAGAAAGAGCGAACTGGATAACCTGCAGAACCGCATCGACAACGAGAAGAAACTCTTGGCCATCAAGAATGAGGAACTGGAGAAAATGCAGCTGCAGGAGCGCTCGAAACTGGAGGAACTCTCA
>CAVAIX010000083.1:0-8966 GCA_963588695.1 Bacteroidaceae bacterium
GCACACCGATGATGTAGGCACCGATGCGGTTGATGGAGCCGTCGAAGTAGTCGAGTCCGATGTGGGCACGATCGAGGGCGTTGGCGCGCACCAGCTCGGAGAAGAGGTTGCGCGTGTTGTCGTCGAACAGCGTCACGTGGTCGGAGTCCCAGTGCATGGGACGCGACACATGGAGCATCAGCTCGGGCACGAAGAGCAGGAGGGCGGAGACCGCGTCGGATACGTTCTCCGTCGGCTCGTAGTGACCCGTGTCGAGGGTGTACATCACGTTGTTCTTAGCGCAGTAGCCTGCGTAGAAGTCGTGCGAACCCACGGTGTAGGCCTCCAGTCCGATGCCGAAGAGCTTAGCCTCCAAGCAGGGCTTCATGTGGGGCAGATTCTCTGCTAAGATCTCGTCGAGCGAGTTCTTAAGGAGTTCGCGGTAGCGTCCCTTCTCCACGGTCAGGTCTTTCGATCCGTCGTGCACCCAGATATTCATGATACACGGATCACTCTGATACTGACCCATAGCGTCAGCGATGCGACGGCAACGCTTGGTATGCTCAATCCAGAACTCGCGGATGGTGGGGTCAGGGTTGGAGAGCGAGAGGTCACCACTCAGCGGATGGGAGAACGAGGTGGAGTTGAAGTCAAGCTTCATGTTCATCTCCTTAGCCCACTGCATCCAGCCCTGGAACTGTTCCACACCTACCTCGTTGCGGTCAATCTGCTTGCCGCCGAACTCACCGTAGATCTCGTGGAGATTGAGGCGGAAGGTGCCTGCCAAGAGGGACTTCACCTTCTCGATGTCCTGACGAAGCTCGTCGATGTTGCGTGCCTTGCCAGGGTAGTTGCCCGTGCTCTGGATACCGCCTGAGGCCGCCTCACCGCGCTCGAAGCCCACCACGTCGTCGGCCTGCCAGCAGTGCAGTGAGATAGGAGTCTTCTCCAGTGTCTCGATGGCTTTGTCTGTATCCACACCCAGAGCGGCGTAGCGCTCCTTCGCAATCTCGTAATTCTTCAGGATTAAATCTGTTTTCATGTTTTTAAGTTTTATAGTTGTAGTTTACTTTTTTGTAAGGACTAAAAATCTTTCGTAGGCAGCGTCCCATGCCTCCTTGTCCTGCGGCTCGAAGGACTTCAACTCCAGTGAGTTTGCGATGATGCTACGCATCTCCCAGATGTCCTTGACCAGTCCAGAAGCCTTGGCCTGTAGCATGACGTTGCCGAGGGCGGTGCCTTCCTGCGGACCAGCCAGTACAGTCACACCGCAGCTGTTGGCCGTGAACTGGTTGAGGAAGTTGTTGAGTGAACCGCCACCGATGATGTGGAGCACACGGATATCGAAGTCGGCGAACTTCCGAAGCCAAGAGAATATCTGGCGGTAGCGGAGGGCGAGGCTGTCGAAGATGCAGCGGCAGATTTCGGCATAGCCCTCTGGCACGTGCTGCCCCGTCTTTTGGCAGTAGGTCTTGATGGCCTCCACCATACAGGAGGGGTTAGCAAAGCAGGCGTCGTCGGGGTTGATGAGGCTTTGGAAAGCAGGTTGCTTCATGGCCTCCGCCTGCAGCTGCGTATGTCCTAAGCAACTGTCGTCGCCCTGTTTGGCAGCCACCTCGTCCTTCCATTCCTTGCGGCAACGCTCGTAGATCCACATGCCGCAGATGTTCTTAAGGAAGCGCGTAGTGCCTTCGATGCCGCCTTCGTTGGTGAAATTAAGCCAGTAGCTCTCCCCGTTGATGACGGCCTTCCGCGTCTCGATACCCATCAGACTCCAGGTGCCAGAACTGAGGTAGGCGAACTGCTCGTCCTTGGCGGGCACGGCGGCTACGGCACTGGCGGTGTCGTGGCCAGCCACAGCGATGACGGGCACGGCTTCCAGTCCTGTCATCCGCTGCACTTCTTCGGTCAGTGTACCGATGATGGTGGCAGGAGCAGTCATCGCTCCAAACTGCGAACGCTTCAAACCGAGGCTCTCTACCAGTTTCTCGTCGAGGTCGCCCGTCGATGGGTTGAGCATCTGCGAGGTGGAAGCTACCGTGTATTCGCAGATGGCGCGGCCAGTGAGCATATAGCTGAGGGCGTCAGGGATGAATAGCACCTTATCGGCCTGTTCTAAAGCCACATTGCCAGCCTTGCGCATGGCGTAGAGTTGGAAGAGCGAGTTGAAGTTCATGAACTGGATGCCAGTCTTGTCGTAGACCTGCTCTTTGTCCACCTGCTCGCTGAAATACTGCTCCATCACACCCGTGGTGTGGGGGTCGCGGTAGGCCAGCGGATTGCCGAGGATGGCACCGTTGCGGTCTACGCAGACGAAGTCGCAGCCCCACGTGTCGATGCCGATACTCTCGATGTGAATGCCGCGTTGGCTGACGAGTTTCAGTCCCTTGATGATTTCAAAGTAGAGGGCATAGATGTCCCAGTAGAAGTGTCCGCCCGTCTCGATGAGGTTGTTGTCGAAACGGGTCAACTCTTCGAGGCAGACCTTGCCGCTGTGCAGGCTACCGATGACGGTGCGGCCACTGGTGGCCCCGAGGTCTACGGCAAAGAAATATTTTGCTTGTTCCATGTTTGTTTTATGTCTTTAGGTTGGTTCTTCTACTGCCTGCAAAGGTAGTGGCAATCCGCGACACGAAACAAGAGAAAATGATATTAAGGCATGAGTTTTTGGCTATCGCGTCATATTTCTGAAGTCGGATGGTTTCATACCTGTCTGGCTCTTGAATTTGGCGGAGAAATAGTCGGGCGACTCGAAGTTGAGGCGGTAGGCAATCTCCTTGATACTGGCATCCGTGGTGGAGAGCAGTTCCTTGGCGCGCTGCAACTTGAGTGTCTGTTGGTAGAGGGCGGGGGCGAAACCTGTGTGCTCCTTGAAGAGCTTGCGGAAGGAGGAGTAGCTGATGCCTAACTCCTGGGCGATTTCCTGGATGGTGACCGTGTCTTCCAGCGTCTCGCGGATGCGTTGGCGTGCTCTGCTGGCCAGTTCCACATACCGAGCATCCTTGCCTAAGATGATGTTCCTTTCCAACGAGTACATCTTACCGATGAGGTGGTTCACGATGCCAGCCATGGTCTGCTGGGCATAGGCGGCCTCCTCCACCGCCGTCTTATAGGCTTCGGTGTAGAGGTTGATGATGTCGTGGTTGAAGCCGACGTGGTGGATGGGCTGCTCGGGCGACAAAAAGCCCGCCTTCACGCGGTCGTCGATGTTCTTGCCCTTGAAGCCAATCCAGTAGCTCTTCCATCCTTTGGTCGGGGATGGGTGGTAGGTGTGCCATTCACCGGGGAAGAGTAGGAAGAAGTCGCCGGCCTTGATGGTCGTCTCGGGGAGATGGGCAGAGCGGAACACGCCCTCGCCCTCGGGTTGGTAGAGCAGTTGATACTCGTCCAGTGTCCGTCCCTTCTGCAGGTCGAAATAGTAGCCGTCGGCGTGTCCTTTGGTGGGGTAGTCGTCGCCTGGGGCAATCTCCTCGCGTCCCACCGTACTGATGGTGAGTCCCCATTCTGCGTCACGTTCTGTGGCCAGAAGATATTTGCTGATTTGCATAGTTGTGCACTATTAATAGGTTTTTTGTTACTCTTCCGATTGCAAAAGTAATAAAAAGAATCCATAAAGCCGCACGGTGCTGTAAAAAAAAGGTAACTTTATTCCGTACTCCTTATTATATATAGAAGGATAGGACTTTTTAAGGAATTTATTAACAAATGCCAAAAAATGGGGGCGAATGGCCAAAATGTGTGGTGAAGTCTTAAAAAATCACGGTACTTTTGCAAGCGTAACTAACCAATTTGTACTAACCAAATAATAAAGACATGAACAAAAAGCTATTTTGCAAAGATTCGATGTGGTCTGTTGCTTTGCTTTGCTCGGCAATGGCTATTTCTCCAATAGGGGGGGGTAGCGATGTTTGTGCAGCAACTCATGCAGCGCAACAGGCGCAAAGTGTGAAAGGTACGGTAGTAGACGAGAATGGTGAAGCCATTATCGGTGCGAGTATCAAGGTGGTCGGAACGACCAATGGTGTGATTACCGACCTCGATGGTAACTTCGCCCTGACCAACGTCTCCAAGGGTGCCGTGTTGGAAATCTCCTACATCGGCTACATCACCCAGCGTGTCAAAGTCGCTGGTGCTTCAGTCAACGTGGTGCTGAAGGAAGATAACCAAAATCTGCAGGAAATCGTGGTTGTGGGTTATGGCGTGCAGCGCAAGAGCGATGTGACGGGAGCCATGACACGTGTCGGCGAGAAAGAGCTGAATACCAAGCCTGTTACCAACGTGTTCCAAGCCCTGCAGGGTAAGGCTGCTGGTGTGGACATTACCTCCAGCGAGCGCCCAGGTACGTTAGGCGACATCCGTATCCGTGGTAACCGCTCTTTGAATGCCTCTAATACGCCGCTCTACGTGGTGGACGGTGTACCCTTGAGTTCTGGCGGTATTGAGACGCTGAACCCTCGCGACATTGAGTCTGTCGACATTTTGAAGGATGCATCCTCCACGGCCATTTATGGTTCGCGCGGTGCTAACGGTGTTGTGCTGGTGACCACCAAGCGCGGTAAGGCTGGTGCCATGCAGTTGAACTATTCTGGTTCGGTCACCTTCGAAAATATCGTGGACAAGTCGCCTGCCATGAAGGCCAGCGATTACATCACTTGGCGTCGTTGGGCTTACTACAACTCCAACCCGACAAACAATCCGTTGGGCAGTGAACCTAACTACGATAAGGATCAGGCTTACTTCTCTGGTGACGACGTGGCCTTGGCCAATGTGAATCGTGGCTGGAACGCTGACCACACACAGTGGGACGGTTCAAAGGTGATAGACACTGACTGGACGGATTTCGTCACGCAGACGGGTATCACGCAGGAACACACCATCAGTGCCAACGGTGGTACGGAAAAGCTGCAGGGTTCGTTCTCGTTCGGCTATCTGAACAATGAGGGAACACAGAAAGGACAGGAGTACGAACGTTATAATGTGTCGGCCACCGTCGACATCCAGGCCAAGCCCTGGTTGAAGTTAGGTGGTTCTGTCAACGGCTCTTGGTCGGAGCAGGCCTACGGCTATTCGCGTACGGGACAGTCTAATAACAGCGGTCCTACGGATATTTACGGTGCAGCTAAAGCCATCCCGAGATACGCTATGCCGTACGACGAGAATGGTGATATCATCACCAACCCAGCAGGTTCGGTGACTAATGTCTATACTGTCATCGATGAATGGAAAAAGTCTACGGATAACCGCCAGACCTTCCGTGCCTTGGGAAGCTTCTACGGACTGGTCGACTTTGGAAAGATCTGGGAACCGCTGAGTGGTTTGAACTACAAGATTTCCTTCGGTCCTGACTTCCGCCACTATCGTCAAGGTATCTTCTTGGATGCTTCTTCTGCCACCCGTATGGGCAGTTCTAACTATGCCAAGAGATCGGATGCCCGCTATTTCTCTTGGACGCTCGACAACATGATTACTTATGCGAAGTCGTTCGGTGAGCACAACGTGAACGTCACCTTGCTGCAGAGTGCCTCTAAGTACAATAAGGAGGAGGGTAGCATGAGTGAAAATAACGTGCTGGTTCCAGAGTTCCTGTGGAACAACATGGGACAGATTGATATTGCCAACACGACGACCTACAAGCCTGGTTTCAGCACTGGACTGACCGAAAGCCAGATGGCTTCCTATATGGCTCGTGTCAACTATTCGTTCAAAGATCGTTACCTCTTGACCGTATCTGGCCGTTATGATGGTTCGTCGGTGCTGGCCAAGGGCAACAAGTGGGCGTTCTTCCCCTCTGCAGCCTTGGGTTGGCGTATGGAGCAGGAGGACTTCCTAAAGGATGTGAAATGGATTGAGCAGTTGAAACTCCGCTTCGGTGTGGGTTCAACGGGTAACTCCGCTGTAGATCCCTATGGTACATTAGGTGTAATCAGTGCCTACTGGTATCCCTCCAGCAATGGCAACCAGCAGATCTTCGTGACCAACGAGCCTTATTACACCAGTGGCAGTAACCAGATGCCCAATAAGGATCTGGGTTGGGAGAAGACCACACAGTTCAACTATGGTATTGACTTCAGCATCCTTAAAGGACGCATCGGCGGTACGATTGACGTGTATCACTCCAGGACGACCGACCTTCTGATGTCGAGAACCATTCCTGCACTGACTGGTTATCCCAGCGTGCTGGCTAACATCGGTGAGACCAAGAACTTTGGTGTGGATATCACCCTGAACACCGTACCGCTCAAAATCAAGGACTTCCAGTGGAACTCCGATTTGACACTTGCTTACCAAAAGGATGAAATCGTGAGCCTCGCCAATGGTAAGGAGGACGATATTGCCAACAGCTGGTTTATCGGCGAGTCCATCAGCGTGTACTATGGTATTGACAACCTCGGTCTGTGGCAGGCAGAGGATGCAGAGGAGATGGAGAAGTTCAATGCCAATGGCCACAAGTTCTCCGTGGGTAGTGTGCGCCCGAAGGATCAAAATGGCGACTACAAGATTGACAACGAGGATCGTGTCATCCTCGGTTCGGCTAACCCTCGCTGGACGATGGGTTGGAGCAACACCTTCTCCTGGAAAGGCGTTGAACTCTCCGTGGAACTCTATGGCCGCATGGGCTACATGATTAACTCTGGTGGTGAGGGACAGTATGGTATGTACAACCAGCGTGAAATCAACTACTGGACACCCGACAATACCAACGCTGACTGGCAGAAACCTGTATATAGCACCGCAGGCGGTGACGCTTACTCCAGTCTGTTAGGATACAAGGATGCTAACTTCATTAAGGTGCGTAACATCTCTTTAGGTTATAACTTCAGCCCTGTACTTTGCAAGAAAATCGGTATCTCGAACCTAAAAATCTACGGACAGGCTCGCAATTTGGGTTGCCTCTACTCCTCTGTTGACTTCCAGGATCTCGATTTGGGAACGTCCTACTACAACCGTGGATTCACCGTAGGCCTGCAGGTCGGTTTCTAAAGTGTGAAACAAGCATTATAAATTCATAATTTGCAACAGATATGAAAAACAAGATATTTCTGAGTGCGATGGCACTCGCAACATTGTTGGGCACTTCTTCCTGTGGCAACGATTTCCTGGAGGAGAATGCCAACCATAAAGTCACCGACGCGCTGCTGGAAACGGCAGAGGGCGCAAAGGCCATGGCTGCGGGACTCTATGCCAACCTCCGCTGGCACTTCGGCTACGAATGGGCATACGGCATCACGCTGTATGGTACGGATGAGTTTACTAACGGAGGTGACCTGACTTCCGAGCCTTGGAATACATACGACAGCCGTCTCAACCCGATGGACTGCACCACGGCCAACGGTGCTGCCAACAACAACTGTCCAGCCGTCTCCGCACTGTGGAACGAGATGTATTATGGTATTTCCACGGCAAACCTCGTGATTTCCAAGGCAGGCAATGTGACTGACGAAGACACGCGCAACAAGGTGTTGGGTGAGGCTTACTTCCTCCGTGGCTACAACTACTATCGCCTCTTCGCCCAGTATGGTGGTGTGGTGCTGCAGACAGAGCCTGCTGCCGCCAGTGCTTCTTCCGTTTCTCATTACACCCGTGCTACGGCTGAGGAGACACTGAACCAAGTGATTGCCGACTTTGAACAAGCCTACGAGATGCTGCCTACCAGCAAGTGGCGTGGCAACGGTACTTGGACGAAGTACACCGCAGCCCATTTCCTGGCTAAGGCTTTGTTGTTCCGTCAGTCGGAGCGTTGCTCGGACTGGAATTCCGCCTACACGGCCTCAACAGACCTGCAGAAGGCCATATCCTTGTGTAACGAGGTTATCGCTGCTTGCCCCTTGGAGAAGGACTACAATAACCTCTATGCCAACTGGACGGGTGTTGATTGTGCCATCGAGGGTTCTTCTGAAATCCTGATGACGGCTGAGCATAATGGTGACAGCAGCACCAAGGGACGCTATGGCAACCGTACTTACAACTATTTTGATCCGCACTTCTCCAACTTCTCTGGTGGTTGGGTGCAGCGTGGTCAGTACATCGGTGGTATGGACTTCCAGCGTTGCCGTCCTACGGAGTATGCTTACGCCATCTTCGACAACGTCAATGACTCCCGTATGTGGAAGACGTTCAAAACCGTGTATGGTATGAACAACTACAAGACCATTGACGAAAAGGTGGCTCCAGGCGTGAGCCAGGAACACGCTCCTGAACTGGGTGATGCAGGCATTATGTTCATCTTGAATAAGAAAGACGATGCACGCTTCATGAAAGGCACGGCAGAGAGTGAGTATGGTACGTTTGGACGTGGTGCTATCGCTCATACCTTCATCAATCCTGAGACGAATAAGTGGGTGCCCAACGTGTTCCCCGTATATCTCAATGGCAGCTATGCAATGAATACCTACGGTGTGAGCGGTGATCCTGCACAGAGTAATGTGTTCTGCGGCATCAATAAGACCGCCGATGGTAGCCGCGACGCAGAGAAGGGTGATGCCCACCGCGATGTCATCATGGCTCGCTCGGGTGAAACCTATCTCGTGAAGGCTGAATGCCAGGTACGCTTGGGACAATATCAAGATGCCATCAATACCGTGAATCAGCTACGCGCTCGTGCACAGTGGCAGAATGGTGAAGATCGTGAGTATTATGTCGACGGCTCCATCGCTTTCGTGGACAACACTACGGCTTCTGCTACCTTAGGTAAGTGTAAGGATGCCAGTGGCACTAAGATCAATAACCTGCAGGCATACAAGTATTCCTTCATCCAGAAGAACACTTATTACCTCTCTACGGGTATCGAGCGCACCACTGCTGCTTCTAATCTGCAGATTGCTGACTACAACAACCTGCCGGCTGAGGACGAGGCAGTCCTCTCCGCTCTGGGTGTCAGCGGTACCAAGGAACGCCTTATCAACTTCATTCTCAACGAGCGCACACGTGAGTGTCTCGGTGAGTGGAACCGTTGGGAGGAACTGAGCCGTACCAAGACACTGGTACAG
>CAVAIX010000084.1:0-8908 GCA_963588695.1 Bacteroidaceae bacterium
GTTCACGGCCGTCTCTCCACTCTCTTCTAAGGGATAGAGCATGATATTGGTGGCTCCCACGGTGAAGGAGTCGACCACGGCACTAAGCGCACCAGCTCCCACGCCGAGCAGCCAACTGCTGTGGAAGGTTTCAGCCAGCCAGATGCCGATGTCTTCCAGTACTCCTGTCTCGCGCATGACTCCCATTCCCATCATGATGCCCATTACGAAGAGCATCTGCTGGATGGTGCCGTACTGCAAGGCGCGCGGCACACGGCGTTGCGCCATCTGGTCGGCGTTCATCAGGCGGCGGTTGAATGCCTCGTTGACCACCCACAGCACGCTCAGCACGCACAATGCACCGAGGAAGGGCGAGAGTTTGGTGATGTTGTGGAAAGTAGGAATAAACCACAGTCCACCGATGCCCACGAACAGCATGACCAGTCGCTGCCAGCGGTTCAGGCGCGTGTCGTCGCCTCGGTAGGGAGCTGCAGCCCACTGCGTGTCGAGCCTGTCTGGCAGTTGTCTGTTGATAAGCATCGTCGGTACGATCCATGCCACTAAGGCTGGCAACAGCATATACGCCGAGAAGCGGCTGGCCGTGACCATGCCGTCGCCCCAAAGAATCAGTCCTACGGGGTCGCCAATCACGGTGAAGCAGCCGCCGCAGGTTGCCGCCAGCACGATGGCCGAGCCTACCAACATTCTTTGCCTTCCGCTCTGCAACACGTTGTTCATGATGACGAGCATCATCGTGGTAGTGGTGAGGTTGTCGAGGTTGGCTGAGATGATGAACGTGGCCAAGGTGATGGTCCAGAGTAGTCGCTTGGAGTTGCGCGTGCGAATCCATTCCGAGATGAAGTCGAAGCAGCCGTTGTTGTTGAGCAGTTCGATGATGGACATGGTGGCTAAAAGGAACAGCACGATGGCCGCTGCCTTTCCCACGTAGCTGAAGAAGACGTTGTCGGAAATAAAGTACTTGACCGTATCGCTGTCTGGCATACGTCCGTCCAAGTATTCGAGATAATCTACAGGGTGTTGCCGCATGACAAAGTCCGTACCGTAGCAGACGTATACCACCCACCCTGCCGTTCCGAGGAACATGGCGATGGCTGCCTTGTTTACCCCCGTCAGATGGCCAGTGGCAATCAGCAGATACGCTGCAACAAACATCAATACGATAATCAGTGTCATGGTGTTATGGTTTTATTTCCCGATGCAATGGTATTCAAATCCGTTCTCGTCCAGCTCCTCGCTATCGAAGATGTTCCTGCCGTCGATGACCAGTGGACGGCGCATGGCTTTCCGAATGACTCCCCACGAGGGCAGGCGGAACTCTTTCCATTCCGTTAGGAGTAAGAGTGCGTCGGCATCGATGACTGCGTCGTACATATTCCGGCAGTAGGTCACCGTGTCGCCCATCCGCCGCCGACATTCGTCCATGGCCACGGGGTCGTAAGCCTTCACGATGCATCCAGCGTCGAGCAGCAGGCGTATCATGACCAGTGCCGTAGACTCACGCATATCGTCGGTCTCGGGTTTGAACGAGAGTCCCCAAAGTGCCACGATTTTTCCTTTGAGCGACTGTCCGTCGAAGGCACGCTGTAGTTTTTCGAAGAGGATGCTCTTCTGCCGTTCGTTGACGCGCTCGACAGCCTTGAGCACTTCCATGGAATAGCCGTTCTGGTCAGCCGTCTTGACGAGGGCTTTCACATCTTTCGGGAAGCAACTGCCGCCGTAGCCACATCCGGCATAGAGGAACTTGCGTCCGATGCGTGTGTCGGCTCCGATGCCTGCGCGCACCATGTTTACGTCTGCCCCGACGCGTTCGCAGAGGTTGGCCACGTCGTTCATGAAAGAGATGCGAGTGGCTAACATGGCGTTGGCAGCGTATTTGGTCATTTCTGCCGACGGAATGTCCATGAATATCACGCGAAAGTTATTGATAAGGAAGGGCTTGTAGAGTTTCGTTAGCACCTTCCTGGCCTGTTCGCTCTCCACGCCCACCACGACGCGGTCTGGCGACATAAAGTCCTTGATGGCGTTACCCTCCTTGAGGAACTCTGGGTTGGAGGCCACGTCGAAGGGAATGTCCACCTGACGCTTGGCCAGTTCCTCCTCAATGGTCTGGCGCACTTTTCGCGCAGTGCCCACGGGGACGGTCGACTTGGTGACCACGACCACGTAGTGTTTGAGGTTCTGTCCGATGGTTCGTGCCACCTGCAACACGTATTTCAAGTCTGCCGAACCGTCTTCATCTGGCGGAGTGCCCACGGCCGAGAACACAATCTGCACCTCGTCGAGCACGGCTGCCAAGTCGGTGGTGAACTTCAGTCGTCCGGCTGCCACGTTCTTCTTGACCAGCTCGTCCAGTCCTGGCTCGTAGATGGGTATCTCGCCTCGGCAGAGCCGCTCAATCTTGTTCGCATCGACATCCACACACGTCACGTTGGCTCCCGTGTCGGCAAAACAAGTGCCCGACACCAGTCCCACATAGCCAGTACCCACAATAGCAATGTTCATACTCCTTATATTATATTTATGGAGACAGTCGGTCTGTTTCCACTGCTGTCCCGTTTGTTTTTCTGCGTGCAAAAGTAACAATTATTCTCCGAATACAAAAATTTTTTTGCCCTTGTGTGCCGATAAAATCTTTTTTTGTTTGCGGTTTTCGCAAAAAAGACGTAACTTTGCACTCGTGATTGAACTGAAGAAACATCTGGAGATATTGTTGCTCGACAATGACTGCGTCGTGGTTCCTGGCTTTGGGGGCTTCGTTGCCTATCATGTGGCGGCTCATTTCGACGAGACGGACGACGCGTTCGTCCCACCCATGCGTACCATCGGTTTCAATCCGCAGCTCAAGATGAACGACTCGCTTTTGGCGCAGTCCTACGTGGAGGCTTATGACATCAGTTACCCCGAAGCCGTGCAGCGCATCGAGGGCGAGGTGGCAGAGCTTCGCGAGACACTCACGCGGGAGGGCAGCTACACGCTCGAAGGCATCGGCACGCTGTCGTGCAACGACGAAGGCGGTTGGCTTTTCACGCCCTCCGAGTCTGGCATCTTGACCCCAGAACTCTACGGCTTGAACACGTTCAACTTCACCCCATTGGAAAAGGAAGCCGAACAGCCTGCCGACGAAGCGGAAACGTCTCCCGTGGAGACCAAGACCGTGCCACTCCCCCATCCCACGCTGACCGACGTGATGGACGACGATGAGGAGCGCACCATCAGCATCAAGCTCTCATGGATTCGCAACGTGTCAGCCGTGGCCGCTGCCATTCTCCTCTTCCTCTTGATGAGCAAGCCCGTGGCCAACGGCAACTACAGTTCGCAGGCCGTCACAGCGCTGGAGCACCACGTAATCTACCAGTTGACTAAGGATCAGCCTGCCAAACCCGTAGCAGCCGCTCCTGTGAACAAGGAGACGCAACACAAAACCACACCGAAGACAACGCCAAAAGCCGAACCAAAAACCGCTCCTCATCCCGCCGCTGTCCAGCAGACAGACACCTTGCGCCCTTACTGCCTCGTACTGGCCAGTCGCGTCAAGTTGTCCAATGCCGAGGAACTGGTCAAGAAACTACAGAAGCAAGGCTTCAAGGACGCAGAAATCTACGTACACAATAAAATGGTGCGAGTGATCTACGGCCATTTCCGCACCGAGGGCGAAGCCTACAGCGCACGCAACAGCCTGCACCGCGAGGCTGACTTTGCCGACGCTTGGGTGTATAAAAAGCAAACCAAAGTATGAAGCGCATCCGCTGCCCCAAGTGCGACACCTACATCACGTTTGACGAGACGAAATACACGGCTGACCAGTCGTTAGTGTTCCAGTGCCCAGAGTGCGGCAAGCAGTTTGGCATCCGCATCGGTGTGTCAAAGCTGCGCGAGACCCAGCGCAAGGAGAACGAGTTGGCCAACGCCCAGTTTTCTAATCTGGAGAGCGACTGCGGCTCTATCGTGGTCATTGAAAACGTGTTCCACTACAAGCAGGAACTGCCCCTCCGCATGGGCGACAACGTCATTGGACGCTATCAGAAAGGCAATCCCATCAACACCCCGTTTGAAACCGTAGACCCGAGCGTGGACCTCAATCACTGCACCATCACCGTCAGCCGCAACAAGCGTGGTGGACTGCAATACACGCTCAGCGACAACAACAGCAACACGGGCACCTTCGTCGACAACGAAGAGTTGGCTCCGCGCGAACGCCGACGCATCGAGGACGGCACACTCTTCACCCTCGGAGCCACCAGCATTATTCTCCGCACCCCCAACAAACAGGAAGCGTAAAAGGCTTTCGTGGTTTTCTCCCTAATTAGGAAAAATTTTCTCTCTGCCTAGAGAATTTTTTTTCTCTGCCTAACGAGTTTATTTTCTCTGCCTAACGAGTTTATTTTCTCTGCCTAACGAGTTTATTTTCTCTGCCTAACGAGTTTATTTTCTCTGCCTAACGAGTTTATTTTCTCTGCCTAACGAGTTTTCCGGCTTTACCTTTGGCTATGTGGCCGAAATTCCGTATCTTTGCAAGGAATTATGCAAAGAAACAAACACACAACACGAGAAATGAAAAAACCGACAGCCATCCTGCTCCTTCACTGCCCCGACCAACAGGGCATTATTTCGGAAGTGACCCGCTTCATTACCGACAACCGGGGCAACATCGTCTACCTAGATCAGTATGTTGACAAGCAAGACGGAATGTTCTTCATGCGCATCGAATGGGAACTGGAAGACTTCACCATTCCGCGCGACAAGATCTTGGAATACATCAACACCCTGTACGCCCAGCGTTATCAGATGGAGAGCCATCTCTACTTCTCTGACCAGCGGCCACGCATGGCCATCTTTGTCTCGAAGATGAGCCACTGCCTCTACGACCTGCTGGCACGGTGGAAGGCTGGCGAATGGGAGGTAGACATCCCCTGCATCGTCTCCAACCATGAAGACCTGCGCTACGTGGCTGAGCAGTTCGGCATTCCCTACCACGTCTGGAGCATCAAGAAAGACCACTCCAACAAAGCCGAGGTGGAAGCAGCTGAGATGGAACTGCTGCAGAAGGAGAAAGTCACCTTCATCGTGCTGGCACGCTACATGCAAATCATCAGCGACGAAATGATAGCCGCCTACCCCAACCATATCATCAACATCCACCACTCGTTCCTGCCCGCCTTCGTGGGCGCTAAACCCTACCACCAGGCTTGGGAGCGCGGCGTGAAGATTATCGGAGCCACCAGCCACTATGTGACTGCCGAACTCGACGCAGGCCCTATCATCGAGCAGGATGTGACGCGCATCACTCACAAGGACACACCCGAGAGCCTCGTCTTGAAAGGCAAGGACCTGGAGAAGATCGTGCTCTCACACGCCGTGTCGAAACACATCCAGCGCAAGATACTGACTTTCAAGAACAAGACCGTCATCTTCTCCTAATCCACCATGCAGGTAGCCATCGTAAAATACAACGCAGGAAACATCTTTTCCGTGGTCAACGCACTGCGTAGACTGGGCATTGAACCCCTGTTAACCGACCGTGCCGAGGAACTGCAACGCGCTGACCGCGTGCTCTTCCCGGGTCAGGGCGAGGCGCGCGGAGCCATGGAATACCTCAAGGCGCGCCGTCTCGACGAGGTGATAGGGTCGCTGCAACAACCCGTGCTCGGCATCTGCGTCGGTCAGCAACTGCTCTGCCGCCACTCGGAAGAGGGCGACGTTGACTGCATCGGCATCTTCGACGCGGAGGTGAAGCGTTTCCAGCCCCAAAGGCACGAAGACAAAGTGCCCTGCATGGGGTGGAACAAAATCGCGCAACCCGCGACGGACAGCACAGGAAGCGAAACGCCATGCGCCCTGTTCAGCGGTTTGCCTGGTTTCAGCGGAAAAGACAAGGGCGATGCCTACGCCTATTTCGTCCACAGCTACTACGTGCCCCTCTGCGCGCAGACGGCAGCCGTGGCCGACTATATCCTACCCTACTCCGCTGCCCTGTACAAAGACAACTTCTACGCCTGCCAGTTCCACCCCGAAAAGAGCGGAGCAACGGGCGAAACCATACTAAAAAACTTCCTCGAACTATGATAGAACTCATCCCTGCCATAGACATCATCGGCGGACAGTGCGTCCGGCTGACCAAGGGCGACTACGCGCAGAAGACCGTCTACCGCGACCAGCCTGCCGAGGTGGCTGCCGAGTTTGAGCGCATCGGGTTCCGCCGCCTCCACGTGGTAGACCTCGATGGTGCAAAGTCCAGTCACACCGTCAACCACAAAGCCCTGCAGGAAATCACCGCCACGACACGGCTCACCGTCGACTTCGGTGGAGGTATCAAGACCGACAACGACATAGAGACGGCCTTTCAGAACGGGGCAAGCATGGTGACGGTGGGTTCCGTGGCCGTGACCCACCCCGACCGCTTCATCGCGTGGTTGGAGAAATACGGCGCAGAACGCATCATCCTTGGAGCCGACGTGCGCAACGGCATGATTAGCATCAACGGTTGGAAGGAAGACTCTACCGAACCGTTGCTGCCCTTCCTCCGCCGCTACATCGACGCTGGTGTGCGCCACGTGCTCTGCACGGAAATCTCGAAAGACGGAACACTGCAGGGACCAGCCACCACACTCTACCAACAGGTGATGGAAGCCTACCCCGAGCTGCACCTCATAGCCAGCGGCGGCGTGTCCTCACTGGAAGACATACAGACGCTCGACGAGGCTGGAATACCAGCCGTGGTGTTCGGCAAAGCCATCTACGAAGGGCGCATCAACCTGCAGGGACTCATGGCCTATAGCCGCAACTCGGAAAGCAAGAACGCGACACAACAACAATAACGAACGCATAAAGAAGAAATGGGACTTGCCAAACGCATCATACCTTGCCTCGACGTGAAAGACGGACAGACCGTCAAAGGCACGAACTTCGTCAACCTTCGGGCGGCTGGAGACCCCGTGGAACTGGCCAAGGCATACAGCAGTCAGGGCGCAGACGAACTCGTGTTCCTTGACATCACCGCCTCGTTCGAAGAACGTAAGACGTTTACGGACATGGTGACACGCGTGGCACAGGAAATCAACATTCCCTTCACCGTGGGCGGAGGCATCAACGAGCTGGCCGACGTGGAACGTCTGCTCTATGCTGGAGCCGACAAGGTGAGCGTCAACAGTGCCGCACTGCGCCGCCCAAAACTCATCAGCGAGATTGCCAACCGCTTCGGCTCACAGGTCTGCGTGTGTGCTATTGATGCACGACACGACGCTGACGGCTGGCACTGCTACCTAAAAGGCGGACGCGAACGCACCACACGCGGACTCTTTGACTGGGCACACGAGGCGCAGGAACGCGGTGCAGGGGAAATCCTCTTCACCAGTATGGACCACGACGGCGTGAAGACTGGCTTTGCCAACGAAGCACTGCGCCGCCTCACCGACACGCTGTCCATCCCCGTCATCGCCAGCGGTGGAGCAGGCACAATGGAACACTTCCGCGACACCTTCGTTCAGGGACACTCCGACGCAGCCCTCGCCGCCAGCGTATTCCACTTCGGCGAAATAGCCATCCCAGCACTTAAACAGTATCTACAACAACAAGGCATCAAAGTGAGATTATGAAGATAGATTTTGAAAAAATGGGCGGTCTGGTACCTGCCATCGTCCAGGACGCAACGACGAAAAACGTGCTCATGCTCGGCTTTATGAATGAGGAAGCCTACAAAAAGACCATAGAGACAGGGCGCGTCACCTTCTGGAGCCGCAGCCGACAGACCCTGTGGACCAAGGGCGAGACCTCAGGACACTTCCTTAACCTCGTCAGCATCAAGAACGACTGCGACAACGACACACTGCTCGTCCGCGTGAACCCCGTTGGCCCCACCTGCCACACGGGAACCGACACCTGTTGGGGAGAGACAAATGAGGCCAACCCCATCCTGTTCCTCTCCGAGTTGCAGGACTGCATCGACAAACGCAAGGCCGAAATGCCCGAAGGCTCATACACAACCAGCCTTTTCAGCAAAGGCATCAACAAAATCGCGCAGAAAGTGGGAGAAGAAGCACTGGAAACCGTCATCGAAGCCACCAACGGCACCAACAGCCACCTCTGCTACGAAGCCTCCGACCTGCTCTACCACCTGCTCGTGATGCTCACCGCCAAAGGACTGCGCATCGAAGACGTGGCCAAGGAACTGCAACAGCGGCACGACCCCAACTGGGACAAAGCCCGACGCGAGGCCAAGGCCGCAGGAACCATGAAACAATAACCCCGTAAAGTTTCAATATAACTATGCTGATAGAATACAAGAACGCCACCATCCGCCAGGATGACGGAGCAACAGTACTTGACCACGTGGATTTCCACGTCAGCGAGGGCGAGTTCGTCTATATCACTGGGCGCGTAGGCTCCGGAAAGTCAACCCTGCTCAAAACCCTCTATTTCGAACTGGATCTCGACGAGGCGGACTGCGCCACCGTCTTTGACTACGACATCTGCCGGCTTAAGCGCTGCGACGTGCCTGCCCTGCGCAGACAGATGGGCATCATCTTCCAAGATTTCCAACTCCTCAGCGACCGGAATGTCCACGACAACCTGTTTTTCGTGCTCAAAGCTACCGGATGGAAGGACAAGGCAGAGATGGAGGAGCGCATCAACACGGTGCTTGAGGACGTGGAGATGGCAGGAAAAGCCGACCGTATGCCCCACGAGCTCTCTGGTGGTGAGCAACAGCGAATCGCCATTGCACGCGCCATCCTCAACCAGCCCAAGGTCATCATCGCAGACGAGCCTACGGGCAACCTCGACCCCGAGACCGCGAGCAACATCGTGCGACTGCTGAAAACCTTCACCAAGGCAGGCACAGCAGTGGTCATGACTACACACAACGTCGCGCTGCTGAAGGAGTTTCCCGGCACCATCTACCACTGTCAAGACC
>CAVAIX010000085.1:0-8665 GCA_963588695.1 Bacteroidaceae bacterium
CAAACAACTGAAGAGCCTCTTTCTTTGTCATATTATGATAGGTTATTCTTTATTATAGGAATCTCCTATATCTAATGCTTGACCG
Organism: Bacteroidaceae bacterium; assembly: GCA_963588695.1. Lineage (GTDB taxonomy): Bacteria > Bacteroidota > Bacteroidia > Bacteroidales > Bacteroidaceae > Prevotella. The sequence goes on from CAVAIX010000085.1 coordinate 86, forward strand.
TGATTTTCTTTTTTGCCACACGGCTCTCATTGCCAAGGCGACCCAGGGCTGTGACGAGATAGATGTAGCGACCGGGAGATTCGTTGATTTCGTAATGACAGTCGGTGGTGACGGCCACGATATGCGCAGCATCGTCGATGTGGACGGGCTCGCCCTTGGCAAAGCGATAGACGACATAGCGCGTGGCCTCTTCCTTCCACGTCTTGCCCTTGGGGGCTGTCCAGAAGAGCACCTGCTGTCCGTCGATGTGCAGTGTCTTGAGTTTGCGCACTTTCCGAGGGGCTTTGTCGCACAAGTGGGGCATCAAGGGCTGGAGTGCTGGGGTGCGCCAATAGTTCTGTCGCAGACTGGTGCCGTAGTTTCCTACGTTGTCTACCACGGCCTTCGCATACCACAGCACGGTGCCTTGTACGCCTGGAAGCCCACGATGTAGCTGCATCTTGGCTGGCAACTGGTTGCGTTGGGGCTGTTCCAGGTCGGGATATTTCACGGTGCGCTCCACATCCTCGCCAATGAACAGCGGACGCGACGAGGCGTGGTCGTTCCACCAACGGATGAGTTCGGCATAGTCTGCTGCAGGATGGCCTATTTGCCAGTAGAGTTGCGGCACGGTATAATCCACCCATCCCTGGTCTATCCATTTGAGGACATCGGCATAGAGGTCGTCGTAGTTCTGGAGTCCACGGGTGCTGCTGCCCTGCGGGTCGCTGGCCTTGTTGCGGTAGATGCCAAAAGGACTGATGCCGAACTTCACCCACGGCTTGGTGCGGTGGATGGTGGCGTTGAGCTGTTCGATGAGTAGGTCTACCTGGTGTCGCCGCCAGTCGCCACGGTTGCTGAAGCCCTGTGGGTCTGCTTGAAACTGCGCCCCATCGGGAATCTCCACTCCAGCCACGGGATAGGGATAGAAATAGTCGTCGATGTGCAGGCCGTCGATGTCATAGCGTTTCACGATGTCTTCTACCACCCGACAGATGTAGTCGCGGTTCTCCTGCAGTGCTGGATTCATCACGACCAGCCCGTCGTAGGCAAAGCTCCACTCGGGGTGTTGCGCAGCCACATGTTGAGGGGCGAGTTGATAGGCCGACTTGGTCTTGGCGCGGTAGGGGTTGATCCAGGCGTGGAGTTCCATGCCGCGCTTGTGGCACTCGTCCACCATCCATTGTAGTGGGTCCCAATACGGCACGGGGGCTTTACCCTGCACACCCGTCAGGAAATGGCTCCACGGTTCGATATTACTCTGGTAGAGCGCATCGCAGGCGGGGCGCACCTGAAAGATGATGGCATTGGCTCCGTCTTTCTGTAGTTCATCGAGCTGATGGGACAGTGTCTGCTGCATCTTACGGGTGCCCATGCCTTGGAACTGGCCGTTGACACATTGTATCCACGCTCCGCGAAACTCGCGTTTATCGGTCTGCGCCGTCATCCTGCAGGGCAACAGCAGGAGCATGAGGGCGAGAAGTATATAGGACTTTCTCATTTCATCAGTAGTGTTTCATTGCACGATCCATTTCTCTGCGGTCTTCCTTCTCTTTGAGGGTCTGCCGCTTGTCAAACTCCTTCTTACCCTTACAAAGGGCGATGTCCATCTTGGCGCGTCCATGGTTGTCGATGAACACGAGGAGTGGTACTATGGTGTAGCCGGTCTGCTTGGTAGCAGCCTGCAATTTCTGTATCTCGCGTTTGGTGAGCAGCAACTTGCGGTCGCGCTTCATCTCGTGGTTGTTGTACGAGCCATAGAAATACGGGGACACATTCATGCCCTTCACCCATATCTCGCCGTTGTGGATGAAGCAATAGGTATCCACCAGACTGGCCTTGCCGAGTCGGATGGACTTGATTTCCGTGCCCGTCAGCACGATACCTGCCGTGTAGGTCTCGATGAAGAAATATTCAAACGAAGCCTTCCTGTTGCGGATCTGCACGGGACTCTTCTTTCTGATTTTCTCGTCGTCTTTATTCATGCCGTCGTTGTTTCGTTTGTCACCAGGACAAAATTGCTGATATGCTGGTCAATATAGGTGGCTATTTGTGCCGTCCATTCCTCCTCCTGTTCCACGAAGGTGTCGTCCAGGTCGTCGAATTCTGGCATCTGCTCGAAGAGTGCCATGAACTCGTCGTCGCTACATTCCCGTTCTATCGTCTCTCGGTGTTTCATGTACAGCGGATAGGCCTCATACACGAGTTTGGAGAGGTCGCGCATGCCCCACAGTTTGACCGCCTTTGCAAAGGGGTTCTTGAAGAGGAACGGGCCGTAACCGTTGTGTATCAACTGCACAAAGCCACCGTCCATCACCTCGTCGTGCAGCATTTCCCAAGCCAACAGCGTGATTTGGTCGGCATTGAGCCGCGACATGTTATCCGCAGTGAGTGAGCCTCCAATGGCATGATGGATGGCTTCGAGAACGGCGTTGACGAAAGCGTCCATCCCCTGCCCTGCTGCCTGCCGCAGCCTGCTGTCACTAATCTTTACTTCGTTCGACATTCTTGCTGAAACTTTTTTTAATGTGTAGATGCGTTCGCCTATTCGTCCTGATAGGCTTCTTCGCCTATCTGTTCCCGCGCCCCGATGGTCAGTTTGCGCAGGTCGTAATAGGAGCCGTTATAGATATTGAAGTCGACATCACCCCGAATGCCAGGCAGACGGCCCGCATCGGTATGCTGCCAGAACTTCCAGTTGCCCTTGTATTCCACCTTGTCCACATAGTAGTGGGCTATCCAGTAGGGATACTGGTCGAAGACGGGGTCGCTGAGATAGCGCATCTTGAATTTATAGTACGTATAGATGATGGGCTTGACCCCATATTCCTCCTCCACCAACTGCAACCAACGCAGAACGCTGTCCTTAAACGCTTGGTCGGTCTGACTTTGCGACTTCTGCTCCACGTCGAGCACGGGTGGCAGGTCGCCGTTCTCCAGCCGCACCTCCTCGATAAAGTGTGTTGCCTGAGCCTTGGCCGACGAGCGCGTGCTATAGAAATGGTATGCGCCACGCGTGAAGCCGTGTTCGCGAGCCTGCTCGAAATTATCGTGGAAATTCCGGTCTATCAGACTGGCTCCCTCTGTGGCCTTGATCATCACGAAACGGATGGGATAGCGGTCTATCATGCCGTTGTCACGCAGCTCTTTCCAGTTGATCTTGCCCTGATGGTGGGAGATGTCAATGCCGTGGATTTCATACCCCTCGGGATAGCTAATGTCTCCGAACAGGGCGCGCCAACGGAAGCCGAACGGACTCACGAAGATATAGTAGAAGAACCAAATATACGCGGCCACAAGCAGCAGCCCGCCGAGCCACCAAGACCATCTGGGCACTCGGCGCGACAAACGCGCGAAGAGTCCCGACCGCTTGCGGCGGCCAGGACTCGACACGCGTCTCTTGTGTTGCTTCTTGCGGGGAGTAGGCATACGTTGCGGTTAGGCCTGCTCCAAAGCCAGCGTCTTGGTCGTCTGGTCACACACTTCCGCAGGTCCCCAGTACTGGATGGGACCAGGATAGACATAGGCCGTTTCCTTAGCCCATTGTGCTCGGTGTGCGGCAAAGAACTTGAAGGGAGCACCGTCCAGTTCGACGAGTGCCTTGCGAATTACTGGTTTGTTCTTACCATTACGACGCTCGATGTTCATCATCATCGTGATGGGCACACCACCAGCTACCCATTCTGCGGCAGGTGCTGTCGTGTTCTTGATGATGGACATATAGCCGGTCTTGCCGTTGGCGATCAGACACGAAGCGTTGAAGCCCAGCGAGTAGCAGTAGTCGGCATCGTAGTTGGACGGAGCAGCGCAACGTCCTTCGTAACCGAAGAAATGGTGCTGGGCAGAGAACTTTCCGTTGTATTTGCCTTCCTTCTTCCAGCCGTCCAGCTTGGCTGCAACCATACGGGAGAGCAGTTTCTCGGTCTCGATGAGCGACACCTGCACATTGCCGTGAGGGTCGCGGTCAAGGCAGAGCTGACGCGCCACATCGTCGGGCAGCGATTCCAACACGGCCAGGTTGTCCTTGGCAATAGCACCCTTCACAAACGCGATCTGCTCTTCTGCTCCAGCAAAGGCGCGAGGCTCACCCGTGGCAGGGTCTGTCAGCACCTCGTTCAGCTCAGCAATGAGTTTCTTGATGGCAGGGATGAACTCGATGAGTCCTTCTGGAATCAACACTGTGCCGAAGTTGTTGCCGTCAGTAGCACGAGCCACTACGGCGTTGGCGATATAGGTGACAACATCGTCGAGCGACATTTCCTTGGCTTCCACTTCCTCCGACACCAAACAGATGTTGGGCTGGGTCTGCAGGGCGCACTCCAAGGCGATGTGGGAAGCCGAGCGTCCCATCAGCTTGATGAAGTGCCAGTATTTACGTGCCGAGTTACAGTCGCGCTCTATGTTTCCGATGAGTTCTGCATACGTCTTGCAGGCCGTATCGAAACCGAAGGAGGTCTCAATCTGCTCGTTCTTCAGGTCGCCGTCGATGGTCTTCGGGCAACCAATCACCTGCACACCATATTTCTTTGCGGCGTAGTATTCGGCCAGCACGCAGGCATTGGTGTTCGAGTCGTCGCCACCGATGATGACAAGTGCTTTAATGCCGAGTTGGCGCAGAATCTCGATACCTTTCTCAAACTGATCTTCCTTTTCCAGTTTGGTGCGTCCCGAACCGATGATATCGAAACCACCCGTGTTGCGGTACTCGTCCATGATGTCGGCCGTGATTTCCATGTAGTTATGATCCACAAGACCACCAGGGCCAAGAATGAATCCATACAACTTATTGGCAGGATTGAGTGCCTTCACTCCGTCGAAGAGACCCGAGATGACATTGTGGCCACCAGGAGCTTGACCACCAGAAAGGATGACGCCAACATTGAAAGCAGGACACGGGGTGGCCTCGCCCGGCTCGAAGGTAATCACAGGCATTCCGTAGGTGTTGGGGAACAATGCCTTGATTTCGTCTTGGTTTCCAACTGATTGTGTGGCTGCCCCTTCAACAGCTTTCACTGGCCCCTGCAGGGCTTTTGGCAACTTGGGCTGATAGGCAGCCCTTGCCACTTGCAATGCACTTTTTTCCATAAGTCTGTCTTGTGTTTATTTTTTTATTGAACAAAGTTTCTTTTGGGGTTACAAAATTACGCTTTTTCTGCCTAAAATACGAATGATGGGAGCAAAAAACGCATTTTTAATATTTTTTTCAGCAAGAAACGTGGCCGTTTCGAATATTATCCGTATCTTTGGACACCAAAAACAAAACCCATTAAGTACGGGAGGCAAGATATATGGCAAACAAACGAAAACTAAAAAAGAACATCAACTTGATTTGCGACGAACTGTACATCGACTTTATCGCTGCATCGCTCTATGGGGACACCCGCGACGAGCGAAACTTTTCTAACATCCTGAGTGCCATCCACAAACTACAGGACAACACGCTCAGCCGGATCTCACATCCCGAACCAGGCATGAACGCAGGGAAGTATTTCAATGATGTCAAGTCACAATTCAAGGTGCAGGTTCTGGAAATGGCCGACCAAATCACCAATCTCTAAACATTCTTATGTGGAAATCATTTTGCAACTGGCTGTTATATAAACGCATGGGGTGGACCGACGACATCACGGAGGCACACCCCGACAAGTACATCATCTGCTTAGCTCCACACACCAGCAACTGGGATTTCCTAATCGGACAGTTGTATGCAGGTGCGAAGGGGCTTCAGAGCAATTTCCTGATGAAGAAAGAGTGGTTCTTCTGGCCACTCTCTATCCTTTTCCGTCATCTGGGCGGAATTCCCGTCTACCGTACGAAGCACACCAGCATGACCGACAACCTGGCCGACTACGCCAAAAAGGCGGACTACTTCCACCTCACCATCACGCCCGAAGGCACACGTTCCCCTAATCCGGACTGGAAGAAGGGATTCTATTACATAGCCTTGAAGGCTGGCATCCCTATCCTACTCTATGGAGTGGACTACCAAAAGCGGCGCATACAGTGCACGAAAACCATCATGCCCACAGGCGACATCGACGCACAGATGCGTGAAATAAAACTGTATTTCAAGGATTTCAAAGGCAAGAAGCCCGAAAACTTCCGTATAGGAGACATCGGATGAGGATACTGACGCTGATTATATCGCTGACGGGACTGCTGGCCGCCGAAGCGGCTGGACAGACGGCAGACGAGGTACTGCTGCGCAATCGGTTGGAAACGTATTTCTCCCACTATAAGCCCGTTGGTGCACAGTTCTCGCGACGCGCCCACCTTTCCACCTGCGAGGTTGACACGACGGCGAGGAATATTCGTATACTGGCCGATGAAACCTTTGCCGAACAGGCTTTCACCCCACAGTCGGTGACTCGCATTGAGGAGGATATTCACAAGTTGCTGTCTACTGCATACGCAGACTACACCTTCTCCGTCTATACACACGGCAGGGACATCCACACGCTGATTCCCAACCGTCTGCAGGAAAAGCCTGACATCACACGGCAATGGAACGACATCGGTTATCACGGAGCTCCTTGGGTCAAGAACACCTCGTATCCTCTGAACATCCGGCACGGTCTCGAAGGGAGACACATCGCCCTATGGGCCAGCCACGGCTACTACTATAATATCAGCAAGGGGAAGTGGAACTGGCAGCGTCCGTTGCTCTTCACCACCTGCGAAGACCTGTACACACAGACCATCGTCATTCCTTACCTCATCCCTATGTTGGAAAATGCAGGTGCTGTCGTCTTCACTCCTCGCGAACGGGCGTGGCAGAAGGAGGAAATCATCGTAGACAACGACAGTCCAGGAGACAGCTATACGGAAACCGTGGCAGGCCACCGCTGGGAGACAGCTCCAGACAGTGGATTTGCCCTCCACGAGGGTTTCTATATGGACGGGGAGAATCCTTTCTTGGCAGGTACAGCACGCTGTGTGAAGGCCTCGGGAAACAAGATGCACCACTCGCTGGCAAGCTACCAACCGGACTTTCCTCGCACGGGAAGATATGCGGTCTATGTCAGTTACCAGACGCTGCCCAACAGCGTTGACGATGCGCGCTACACGGTTTGGCATCGTGGGGAGCGCACGGAGTTCCGCGTGAACCAGCGTATGGGTGGAGGCACATGGGTTTATCTGGGCACCTTCGACTTCGACAAAGGCTCCAGTGAGTTCAACCGGGTCACACTGTCCAACCACAGCCACTGCAACGGGGTGGTCACTGCTGACGCGGTGCGTTTTGGAGGAGGGATGGGAAACATTCAGCGCGGCGACTCCGTCAGCGGAATGCCCAGGGCACTGGAGGGTTCTCGCTATTATGCCCAGTGGGCAGGGATGCCGTACTCTGTCTACAGTTCGAAGAATGGACAGGACGACTATGGCGACGACATCAACGCACGCTCCAATATGGTCAACTTTCTCGGGGGAGGCTCGCCTTTCCTGCCAGACAGTGTGGGACGGGGCGTTCCCTTCGAAATATCTCTGGCCGTCCATTCTGATGCGGGACACCACCGCGATGGACGAAGCCTGATAGGTTCTCTTTCCATCTGTACCACGGACTATAACGACGGACTGTTGGGCAGTGGTGTGTCGCGCTTAGCCTCACGCGACTTTGCCGACGCGCTGCTGGACGGGGTGGTCACTGACCTCCAGTATAAATACGGTAAGTGGAATCGGCGCGAAATCTACGACCGCAACTACTCCGAGACGCGGCAACCAGGAATTCCCAGTGCCATCATCGAGACACTCTCGCACCAGAACTTTGCCGATATGCGCTATGCACTGGACCCTCAGTTCCGCTTCACCCTCGCACGGTCTCTCTACAAGACAACCCTGCGCCACATCTGCGAGATGCACGGCAAAGACTACGTTGTCACACCGCTCGCTCCCACCAACTTCCGCATCAGTATTGATGGCAAGGGCGTGGCAACATTAGAATGGAACGAGGTGGACGACCCTCAAGAGCCAACAGCCGCACCGACGGGATATATCGTGTACTGCAGTGTGGAAGGGATGGATTTCGACAACGGCACTGTTGTACACGGCAGGAACAGCTATGAAACACCGCTTGAGGCTGGACTGCTCTACCACTTTAAGGTGGCGGCCTGCAACGATGGCGGACGGAGCTTCACCACCGAAACGCTGTCTGCTCGGTATAGCCCGGAAGCCAAGGGAAACATTCTCGTTGTCAACGGCTTCCACCGCCTGTCCTCCCCTGCCGTTCGGTTCACAGACACCGAACAGGGCTTCGACCTAGACGAAGACCCGGGCGTCACGCGTGGCATCATGCCAGGATGGGCAGGACGGCAACGGGTGTTCAACGCCAGCAAGAAAAACCACGGGAGCAGCGGCAACGAACTGGCGGGAATGTTTCTGGCTGGCAATGACTTCAACTATGTATCCACCCACGCGCGAGCCATTGCCGCGGCTGGTGACTATAACATCATGAGTGCTTCGGTCAGTGCTGTCGAGGACAGACAACTCTCGCTGGAGCCGTTCAACATGATAGACTTGGTGTTGGGACTGGAGTGCGACGATGCACACAGCTTGGTGCAGTATAAGGCCATGAGACCCGAGCTGCTGCAACAACTGCGCCAATAC
>CAVAIX010000086.1:0-8562 GCA_963588695.1 Bacteroidaceae bacterium
GAATTGAACATTTTGGTTAGAACTTTTGAACATTTTGAAAAGATATGTTTGTACGAGCTGAATATCAGATGATTAAATCGAGGCTGGAAGAGCAAAGAATGTTCATCCAGGTGATTGCTGGTCCCCGTCAAGTAGGGAAATCTACTTTGGTGGAGCAGGTTTTGGCGCAAATAACGATACCTCATAGCAGTTTTTCCGCCGATAATGAACTGAACGTCACCCAGGCATGGATAAGCAATGTGTGGGATGCAGCAAGGAACGAGATGGCTGTCCTCCATGAGAAAGAACATATCCTTGTCATTGACGAGGTGCAGAAAGTGGACAACTGGAGCGAAGTGGTAAAGAAGGAATGGGATCGGGATACTCGCGAAAAGAGGAACCTAAAGGTGCTCCTTCTTGGCTCCTCAAGATTGTTGCTAAAACAGGGATTGACGGAATCTCTGGCTGGAAGGTTTGAGTTGATAAGGATGGGACATTGGAGCTTTCAAGAGATGAAGGAGGCTTTTGGGTGGACGCTCGACCAATACATCTATTATGGAGGTTACCCTGGAACAGCTCCTTTGGTTGCCAATGAAGCAAGGTGGAAGAGATATGTCAAGGATTCATTGATAGAGTCTGCCTTGGCCAATGATGTACTGGGGACGACTACAGTTTACAAGCCTGCCTTGTTGAAAAGGTTGTTTGAGTTGGGGTGTTCTTACTCTGGCGAGTTACTGTCTCTGACCAAGATGATGGGACAGCTTCAGGACAAAGGCAATGTAACCACGCTTGCCAATTATATTCAGGTGTTGGACGAATGTAATCTGCTTGCTGGATTGCAAAAGTACTCGGGTGATGTAGCAAGGCGATATGCGTCCGTACCGAAATATCAGGTGTACAACAATGCGTTGATGAGCGTTTATTCCACGGCTAATTTTGAGGAACAACGCCTCGACCCGGAGAAATGGGGGAGGTTGGTTGAGTCAGCTGTTGGTTCACACCTTTTGAATGATGCAGACAGATTGGATTACAAGGTGTATTATTGGAGGGAGAAGAACAATGAGGTAGACTTTGTCGTAGAGAGGAATCGCAAGATATGGGCGATAGAAGTAAAGAGTGGAAAGCGTGGAATGAACGAAGGTCTGGGTCTGTTCCGGGAAGCTTTTAATCCTTATCGTGCTTTTGTCGTTGGTACGGATGGAATATCCGTAGAGCAGTTCTTGTCGGCAGACTTGGATGATTTCTTTGCTTAAGTATGATCATTTCTCTCGGTTTGCACTACCTCTGACGCTTCGCGTCGAAAGTACTTTCGCATTCTCTCGCTTAATCGTACCTCTGACGCTTCGCGTCGAAGGTAGGCGTCACCTTGGAAATAAAAATAAAACACTGTTTTATTTTGTATTTCTCTCGGTTTGCACTACCTTTGCCAAAGAAAAGAAGAAAAGGTATATGTATCAACGTATGACAACACGGAAATGGGCGGTGATGCTGATGGTGATGGCGCTGATGGTTATGGCGCAAAACGCTGTGGCACAGACCGCTGAACAGGAGGACTCTGTGGCTGCTGCCGTGAGCAGTTCCCTTGATGCCGACTCGGCCATGGCTGCCATCGACGCTGACCTCAGCGACACGGGTGCGGCAACACAAGAGGGCGGTGGACTCCACAAGATGCTGAAACAGAAATTTATTGAGGGTTCTGCTGGATTTATGTCGCTCGTGGCTCTGACACTCATCGGCGGACTGGCCTTTTGCATCGAGCGCATCCTCTATCTCACCCTTTCCGAAATCAACGCCAAGAAACTGCTGAGCGACATCGATGAACGGTTGGCGACAGGCGACGTGGAAGGTGCGAAGACACTCTGTCGAGAGACGCGCGGCCCCGTGGCCAGCATCTGCTATCAAGGACTGCTCCACGAGCACGAGCCGCTCGACCAGATTGACCGCCAACTGACCAACTATGGTTCGGTGCAGATTGGAAACATGGAGAAGGGATGCCCTTGGATTAAGTTCTTTATCGCTGCCGCACCATCGTTGGGTTTCCTCGGCACCGTGATTGGTATGGTGATGGCCTTCGACCGCATCCAGACTGCTGGTGACATCAGTCCGACCATCGTGGCGGAAGGCATGAAGGTGGCACTCATCACCACCATCTTCGGCATCGTGGTGGCACTGATTCTCCAGTTCTTCTACAACTACATCCTGTCGAAGATTGACCACCTGACCTCACAGATGGAAGAGAGTGCCATCAGCCTGTTGGATGCTTTGTCGAAATATAAGAAATAACCATGGGAAACATCGGTGATTACCTCTTGGCAGAAGTCATGCTGTGGCTGATTTACGCTGCCATGGTTGGCGTGACCGTGGTCACGGCCGTGTCGGTGGTGCACGCCCTGCGCACCCATACGGACAGCACGGCAGAGAGCAACCGGGTGCCGCGCCGCGCCATAGCCTATGGTGTGGCTGTCGCCACACTACTGCTACTCGTCGTGGCGTGTCTCACGGGGTCTTCCACTCCTATGATTGTCAACGGAGTCAGCTTCACCGACCGTTTTTGGCTGAAGACCTCTGATGGCATCATCACCGTGTCCCTGATACTGACCGTAGTGGCGGCCTGCTGTGTGGCCTATGGGGCTTCTGGCATCAACCGCCGCATCCATTCCAAAAAATAATCATTCCATGTTCATCCGCCGCCGTCCACACGAAGTACCGCAGCTCAACACCGCGTCAACAGCCGACATCTCGTTCATGCTGCTGGTATTCTTCCTGATGACCTCGTCGATGAACAGCGACAAGGGACTGTCGCGTCAGTTGCCTCCAGCAAAGTCCACGCCAGCCGCCACCACCGACATCAGCCGCAGCAACGTGCTCCAGATCCGTCTCGACGCCGACGACAGGCTATGGATGGCCGACCGCGCGATAGCGGTCTCCGCCCTCCAGCACGAAGTAGAGTCTTTCGTGGCCAGCAGACAGTCGCCACGCTATATGATAGCAGTGACCACCGACCGGCGTACCTCCTACAATGCCTATTTTGACACGCAGAACACCATCGTGGCCGCCTTCCGCGCCCTGCGCGACCGGATGGCTCAGCAACGCTTCGGCATCCGCTTCGCCCAGTGCAATGACGAGCAGCGCGCCACCGTCACCCGACGCTACCCCATGCGCATCAGCGAGGCAGTGACCGATGGTGGCAGTCCTCAGGAAACGGAGACAGGGAAAGGAGGGCAGCCATGAGTCGCTTCCGCCGCCGCAAACAGGAAGTGCCGGGACTGAACTTAGCCTCCATGCCCGACCTGATATTCACCGTGCTGTTCTTCTTCATGATTGTCACCCACATGAGGCAAGACGACGTACACGTGCGCTTCACCGTTCCTCAGGGCACCGAACTGGAAAAAAACGCCCATCGGGGGAATGTCATCCACATCTACATCGGCCACCCCACCGACCACAGTGGACAGGGCGATGCGATGGAAACACGCATCCAAGTGGGCAGCCATATCGTCACCCTTGCCCAACTACCCAGAGCCGTGGCAGAAGAGCGCGAACAGATGTCGGCTGAAGACCGACGAAACTTGACGATAAGCATCTTGGCAGACGGCCAGACCGACATGGGACTCATCAGCGATGTGAAACAGGCACTGCGACAGGCTGGTGCCCTCCATATCAACTATGTGGCCACTAACCGCGCCGAACGAAGAGGAGAAAAGTAACAATCTAAAGGGGAAAGTATAGAAAATCATGATAAATTGTTGTCGTTGTCGCCAATTTTTCATAACTTTGCACGCATCAAAGAAAGAACAATAAATATGGCAACCCAAAAACTCGACAACCTGGACAAACATATCTTGCGAATGATTGCGGAAGATGCTCGTGTGCCGTTCTTGGAAGTGGCACGTGCCTGCGACGTGAGTGGCGCAGCCATCCACCAGCGCATCCAGAAACTCACCGCCATGGGCGTACTCCAAGGGTCACAGTTTATCATCAACCCCGAGAAAATCGGTTACGAGACCTGTGCCTACATTGGACTCAACCTCAAAAACCCCGAGACATTCGACCACGTGCTGTGTGAACTCCAGAAGATTCCCGAAGTCACCGAGTGCCACTACACCACAGGTAACTTCGACATGTTCATCAAAATCTACGCCAAGAACAACCACCACCTGCTGAACATCATCCACGACAAGTTGCAACCATTAGGACTGGCCTCCTCGGAGACCCTCATCTCCTTCAACACCGTGTTTGACCGCCAGTTGCCCGTGGCTGATTTCAGCGAAGACTAAGGCCGAGCATAGTCCACGAAAGCATAAGCGAAGGCGTGTCTCTCGTCCTTCGCGTGCACTTCTTTGCTCACGACCCTCCAGCCGCTGTAATCCGGGAAAAAGGTGTCGGCCTGTTGCGGCACGTCGTCAATCTCCGTCAGACACAGCAGGTCTGCGCGGTCAAGTGCCTGTTGATAGACACTTGCCCCACCTATTATATATACCTGCTCGTCGGGACTGCAACTGGCCAGTGCATCATCGAGGGAGGGGAACACCTCACAACCAGAGATTTCCGTCACCGAACGGCTCAGCACCACGTTCCTACGGTTGGGCAACGCCCCTTTTGGCAGACTGCGAAACGTGTTGTGTCCCATGATAATGGTATGGCCAGTGGTCAGCGACTTGAAGCGTTTCAGGTCGTTGGGCAACCAGTACAGCAACTTATTCTCAAAGCCGATGGCACGGTTGCGTGCCACGGCAGCTATGATATGTAATGTCATACGCTCACCTCCGCTTTAATATGTGGATAGGGATCGTAGCCTTCCAGTTGAAAGTCCTCATACTGGAAGTCGAAGATGGACTTCACGTCGGGGTTGATACGCATCGTGGGCAACGGGCGCGGCGTACGGGTGAGTTGCAGCCGAGCCTGTTCCAAGTGATTAAGGTAGAGGTGGGTATCGCCCGTGGTGTGGATGAAATCGCCAGCCTTGAGTCCCGTCACCTGCGCCATCATCTGTAGCAACAGTGCATAGGAGGCGATGTTAAAGGGTACGCCAAGGAAGGTGTCTGCCGAACGCTGGTAGAGTTGGAGGGACAGGCGACCGTTGGCCACATAGAACTGGAACATCGTGTGGCAGGGCGGCAACGCCATCTGGTTGACCTCGGCCACATTCCATGCCGAGACCAAGATACGGCGCGAATCGGGGTGATGCTTGATGAGATCGACGGCCTGACTGATTTGGTCTATCACCCCACCGTTGTAGTCTGGCCACGAGCGCCACTGGTGTCCGTAGACTGGACCCAGTTCCCCGTTCTCATCTGCCCATTCGTTCCAGATGCGAACCCCGTTCTCCTGCAGATAGTGCACGTTGGTGTCACCTTTGAGAAACCAAAGCAGTTCGTAGATGATACTCTTCAGATGCAGTTTCTTGGTGGTCAGCAGCGGGAAGCCGTCCTCCAGGTTGTAGCGCGACTGCGTACCGAAGATGCTGAGGGTGCCCGTCCCGGTGCGATCCTCTTTCCGCGTTCCTTCACGCAGGATGCGGTCCAGTATGTCTAAGTATTGTTTCATAATCGTCAGGTATATACGTTGTTCTTATTTTCCATTCTTTGGGATAGAGGTTATTGGCCCTATTACCGATGTTCTTGGCTCTGCCGAGCAAGTGGCCATCGAAGCAGATGCCCACCACCCCACGCGGCACGTCGCTGCTGAGCGTGATGGCCTCATGGCGCAGATAGGCCATGGCCTGCCGATAGTCCACCTCCACCATCGCAACGGTCGGTTCTTCGGCAGGACGGGGTATAACGTTCAGTCCCTGCATGGCCTTGCGCAACGACTTGAACGATGCGCCCTGCTGCCACTGTCCGCTCTTGCGGAGCACGCAGAGGAAGAGACCCTCACTCCGGCTGATGCCAGGAATAAAGCGGAAGACGGGTTGACAGAAACCGTCGAGTAACGAACTGGTGATGTCCCAGTCAGACGCGATGTCGACGGGCAATACTGCTGCATCCAACGCGTCTATCATCCACTGAATATTCTCCTCGTTCTCTCGGTTGTTAAAGGTACAGGTGCTGTACACGAAGAGTCCTCCGTCGGCCAGACACGCCCAAGCATCGGCCACGATTTCGCGCTGCAGACGGACACACTGCTCCACCTGCTGCAAGCTCCACTCGCGGATGGTAGCCTCGTCCTTGCGGAACATCCCCTCACCCGAACACGGCACATCACACAGCACCACGTCCGCCTTCACCTTGGCGCGGCGATAGTCTGCTGGGACATTCCGCGTAACGAAATGGTCGGCATAGCCCCACTTCGCCACATTCTCCGCAAGGATATTGACACGGTTGCGCATCGGTTCGTTGGACAATAGAACACTACCTTCCGCCAGTGCGGTGCGCATCAGCAACGATTTCCCACCAGGAGCCGCGCAGAAGTCCACCGCCACCACAGGAGCATCTGGCAACCACTGCAGCAGGACGGTGTCCAGAAACATGGAGGCCGCCTCCTGCACATAATAGCAACCAGCATGGAGCAACGGATCGTGCGTGAAATGAGGACGCTTCGGCAAATACCAAGCATGACGACACCACGGCACGGGTTCACCCACGACAGTAAGTTCACCTGCCTTCTTCGGATTGAGTCGGATGCTCACGGGTGGCTCTGTGTCAAACGCTTGTAGATAGCGTTCGAAGCGTTCCTCACCCATCGTCTGGCGAGCTATGGCGGTAAATTCTTCTGGTAACGATGTCATTTGCTTGCAAAATTAAAAAAAATATTGCACCTTTGCAACTTATTACGCCGCTATCACGTCAAACAGGCGAAAATAAAACAAAAACGAACAAAACAATACTATGAGAAAGTTACTTTTCACCCTGGCACTCTTCGCCACACTCACCGCTACCATGCCGGCTATGGCACAGAAACACCGCCACACGCCACGCACCCAAGAACTGACAGACACCACGACATCGAAGGCAAAAGCCATCGAAGCCTTCTCGGACACCACGACAACAGACGGGGATTCCGTCACCGTCAACAGCAACTGCAACGCCGTCAGTTTCGCCACCGACTCCCTCTTCGATGGCGACGAATGGGAAAGTGATGTAAAAGGTATGAAATTTGTGATTGCTTGTCTGTTCATCCTGTTCGTCCTTGCTCCCGCCACGATCATCGGACTCATCCTTTGGTTCATCCACATGAACCGGAAAAGCAAGATCCGACTGGCCGAGTTAGCAGCACAGAACGGCCAATCCGTCCCAACAAGTTTAGTGTCTACTCCCGTCCATGACTGCACGGACTACACCCCCGGCATCAAACACTGCTGCCTCGGCATCGGACTGGCCATCTTCCTCGGCATCATCATGAATGAAGTAGGATTCGGCATCGGTGCACTCGTCTTCTTCATCGGACTGGGCAAACTCATCAGTGCCTATATAGCAAAACGCAAGGAACAGGTCACGGAGTTGAATCCTGAAACGAACGAAGAACCGACCCCCGAAGCTGACGGACAATGACCGCAATCTCCGACCTTGCTCTCGTCACACAGGCCACTGTGTTGGGCAATCGACGGGCTTTCGATCAGCTCGTCGTGCGCTACCAGTCGCCTGTGCGGCGATTTTTCCTGCACCAGACGTTGGGCGACGAACCGCTGAGCGACGACCTGGCGCAGGATACCTTCATCAAGGCCTGGCTCCACCTCGGTTCTTTCCGCGCTGTGGCTTCCTTCAAGACGTGGTTGATGCGCATTGCCTACAACGTGTTCTACGACCATGTGCGCAGTAGGAAAGTCACCGCAGACCTTGCTGATGTGGCAGAACCTATGGACAGCGGAAGTGGCAAACCCACTCTCCAAATGGATCTCTATCGCGCCCTCTCCCTGCTCAAGGCCGAAGAGCGCACCTGCATCACACTCCAACTCGTTGACGGTTACAAGATCGACCAAATTGCACAGATTACAGGCATGAAAGAGAACACCGTCAAATCCTACCTCTTTAGGGGAAAAGAAAAACTAACCGATTATCTGAAACAAAATGGCTATGGATAGAAAAGACGAACAACTGCTACAGCAATTCTTCACGGAAGCCTCCCGACAGACCATTGCCGACAATGGCTTTAGCCAGCGGGTACTGCACCGACTGCCACCGCGCGTCAACTGGTTCTGTCGCCTTTGGACGCTGGGCTGTCTACTCGCTGCCGTCATCGTGTTCGTGAAAAGCGATGCCCTGACCGTGGCATTGGTGGAACTGGAGGTCTTTGTCTATAATCTGCTGGACAAGGGCATCTTCGAACTGCTGCTCACCATGGGTACCTTGGGCTTTGGCCTTGCCGTGGCTGGTGGCTACGAACTGTTCACTCGTGTGAAGGAGGAGTTGTAACCCGTCCGTTGGCATCAAACATACCATAGGTGGTATTGGTCACACGGAACTCCGTGCGTCGGTTCAGCTGGTTGCAGACCTCCTGCCCATCGGAGTCCAGCGTCTTGATGAACGTCTCCGTCAAGACGCTGTTTTCTGTCAGGAAGGGATAGCGTTCCGCCAACCGCCGCGTCACGGTTTTCGGTTGCTCCTTACCACAACCAACCGCTGTCAATCGGTCGCAGCTGATACC
>CAVAIX010000087.1:0-8561 GCA_963588695.1 Bacteroidaceae bacterium
GCACCTACCTGTACTGAGCCTTCTTTGTCGACAAGCAGTACCTTGTCGAATTCAACAGTTTTGCCGGCCTCTGCCTCCTTCATGTGGTTGACGAAGAGTTTCTTGCCCTCTTCTACCTTAAACTGTTGACCGTTAATTTCTACAATTGCGTACATTTTTAATGTTATAAACGGTTTCTCCGCCTGGCGCACAACCTCGTGTTGTGGCTTGAACGAGCCAAAACGGACTAAATCGGGCGCAAAGGTACTAAGATTTTCCGATACTGCCAAATATTGGGGCAAAAAAATAAAGCGATGACCCTCACAGGCAACCGCTTCAATCTTCAATAGGTATTAGCTCTTTTTTAAGGTAAAAAGATTGTTTTCAGGATAACTGTTGCAAAGGTAACACATTTTTTTTGAAATCAAAAACATTTCTAAAGATTTTTTCAGAACTTTCTCCTGTGTTCCCACACAACTTGAAACAAGTACTTTTTGCCTTATTTTGTGCTGTTTCAGACGGAAATTTCTCCCCGTATGCTTTGACGCATATAGTGGCTGACGGTTTCAGGATCGTCAAAATGAGCCTGTAGAAACATCAGTTTTGTGACGGCGTTCTCCACAGTGGAGTCATAGCCGCTGATGACTCCTGCTTCCTGTAGTTGGAATCCTGTGTCGTAGCGTCCCATCTCCACTGCTCCTTGGATGCATTGGCTGATATTGATGACTATCTTGCCGTGTCGCGTGGCTTCTTTCAATGCTTGCATGACCCACGGGCGTTGCGGAGCATTGCCAGAGCCAAAGGTGCGCATGACGATGCTTCTAAGATTCGGCGTGTCGATAATATGGTGCACGAGATCTTCCCGGATACCAGGAAATAGGGAGAAGATAATTACGTTATTGTCAAGCTGGAAATGGGGCTTCATAGGTTTGTTCCAGTCGGGCTTGAGCATTCGGTCAGTGTGGTATGCGATGTTGATGCCTGCATCGACCAAATGGGGATAGTTGAACGACTCGAAAGCATTGAATTCCTCTGCGCTTTGCTTGGTCGTTCTGTTCCCACGCAGTAGTCGCCCGTTAAAATAGATGCCCACTTCTGGCACAAGGGCATGGCCTTCATGGTCTTTTGCAGCGGCAATTTCTATCGAGGTGATGAGGTTTTCCTTGCCGTCTGTACGTAACATTCCGATGGGTAGTTGTGAACCGGTGATGATGACGGCCTTTGTGAGGTTTTCCAGCATATAGGACAGGGCCGATGCGGTATAGGCCATGGTGTCTGTGCCGTGGAGGATGACAAAGCCGTCGTACTGTTCGTAGTGGTCAGCGATGATGTGACTCAATTCGGTCCAACGTGCTGGTGTCATATCGCTGGAGTCGATGGGTGGTTCGAACTGTATGGTGTCAATTCTTGTATCAAACTGTTTGAGTTCTGGCACGTTATAGAGCAGGTGCTCAAAGTCGAATGGCTCCAGTGCACCTGTATGCGGATTTCTATTCATGCCGATGGTTCCGCCCGTGTAAATCAGTAGAATTTTGCTTTGCATAGCTCGTGGTGTTTTATGTTGGATCTTCTTTGGCTTTCATGTCCAGCCAGCTGTCAATGAGCTGTCGGGCAATGGAGAGCTTTTCAGGAATCTGAGGCAGGGCGTGGCGGTTGAACCAGGCACCACGCGATAGCTCTGAACGTTGCAGATGGATAGCCCCACCGTCGTATTCTGCAAAGAACCCCACCATCAGTCCGCAGGGATAGGGCCAGGGCTGTGAACCATAGTATTGGAGGTTTTTGATGTGTAGTCCCGTTTCTTCCATGACTTCGCGACGGACGGCCTCTTCCAGTGTCTCTCCTGTTTCCACGAAACCAGCCACAAGGCCGTAGAAATCTCCCCGAAAATTCTTGGCATGAACCAGCAGCACTTCGTCTCCTCGGCTGACAAGAACGATGACAGCGGTGGCAAGTAGTGGCCATACCTCTTTTCCGCATTGTGTACATCTTTTGGAGATATCGGTGTGGAACTGCATCGGCGCACCGCAAATGCCACAAAAACGAGTGTTGTTGTTCCAGTACAGAAGTTCATGGCATTTTCCAGCCAGTAGATAGTCGTCTGTGGAGAGGTGATAGTAACTCTGTCGCAGTCCGCACATCTCATAACGTGGATGGTCGGTCAGCGGACTATCAATGCAGTAGGCCTTGGCGCCAGCTACATTCATCACGGTGGTCCAAGGCTTGAGTGCTGTTGGTGGTTCCGTGGGGATGTGCAGAATGTCGCCATCTCGTTCTAAAACGAGGTCAGACTTGCAGAAAACAAAATACTGTGTCATACTTCAATCTTCCTTGAAAATGAGCTGGCGGTCGCGCTCGATAGCTGGTTTTGTCCATGCTTCGGGTACAAAGCGCCAATTGTTGAGTGGTAGTGCGTCGACCGTTCCTTGACGTTCGATCATCTGAGTCAGATAGTAACGCTGGTCGTGCTGGCTGATATAGGTGATGCGTGACGGAATGTCTTTCTTGTCGATGCCAGCACCGCGTGTGAGCAGTTCGCCGCCGCCGTTGCCTCGGTAGCTGTTCATGGCCACTTTATACCATGCCTTCTCATCGAAGGGGGTCCCATCAGACATCCGAAGGATGTGTACTTTCTGTCCATTGGGTTTGGTTACGTCAACCTCATAGTCGATGCCTGCTGCCGAGTCGAAGTTGAAGGTGAGGTTCTTGAATCCCATGCGCTGCTTGTCCGACCAGCTGTCCGTCAGTAGCATGATGTGGTCGTCGGGCGACTGCATGGTGTTGCCCCACTGGTCATAGCTCATTTCCAACATATTTCGGACTTCCTTGCCTGTCATTCGTAGCGTATAAATCATGTTTTCGTAGCGGTAGATTTTGAACATATCGCTCATATACACTGGTCCGGCCTTGATCTCAGCATCGAAAGTAAGCGGTGCGTTGAACGAGATGTCGGCTCCAGTATGTGCCAGTTGCAGGCGGTGGATGTAGTCAGTAAATCCTGCAGAGCCGAAGAAGGCGTCACGCGAGCGAACCGTTTGGCGGAATGTGCCTATACGTCGGCCAACAAATGCGGACACGCTGTCCACCTGTGGCTGGAAGTGCTGCATAAAGGTTTGGTCAACGTCCAGCGGACAGATATTGACAATCTCACCTTGTTTCTCCACCTTGACGGTCTTTCCTTTCTTGCGGGTTATGGTGACTGTGGCCTGTGCTACGCGCAGAGCATTGCATGAGGCATCAAGGCATACTGTGCCACTGGCAGTGGTGACGTTGCGCTCGTGATGGTCGTGGCCGAAGAATATCACGTCGAAGCCCTCCACCTGTTCCGCTACCTTCTTTGTGGCATCTTCGTCATAGTGCATGGTGCTAATGCCACCGTCCCATCCGCTGTGGAAGAGTCCAATGACGACATCTGGATTTTCTTTCTCGCGGATAATTTTCATCCATTTCCGGCACGAGCCTACCATTTCTTCGAACGACAAGCCTTGCCACAGCTGTTCATTGAGCCAGTTGGGAATGGCAGGTGTCAGCATGCCAAGTACAGCCACACGTACCCCTTCGCGCTCAATGATGGTGTATGGCTTGACGTAGGGCTGTCCCGTGGCAGTTTCAATGATGTTGGCACCGAGGGTAGGGCAGTGCATCTCTTTTATCCATTTGTCGTAGACGGCGTGTCCTGTTTCTATATCGTGGTTGCCGAAGGCTGCTGCATCATATTTTAGGTAGTTGACTACCTCTGCTGCTACATTGGGCAAGTCGGGTTTGATGTAGTTAGTGTAATAGCAGGTGGGCTGCCCTTGCAGGATATCGCCGTTCTCCAAGAGTATGAGGCGACTGCCGAAATCCCTGCGCTGACTATTTACATAGGTACTTACGCGCGCAAGAGAACCCCGCATGGGCTTGCGTTCAATGAAGTCGTAAGGGAAGAATGCCCCGTGCACGTCGGTTGTAGCCAAAATGCGCAGGGTGATAGTTTCAGTGTTTTCTGCCATAGAAGTGAAGGAAAGGAATGCCATAAAGGCTATCAGGATGATTTGTTTTTTCATATTTTGCCAGTATTGTGTGATTTAACGGTTGCTGTTGGTCAACGGTCTTTGGAGGCTTGGAGAAAATGCTCTGCCCGTCTGAGGTCTTCGGGGGTATCAATGCCCACGGTCTCCACATCGGTCAAACCGACACGGATGCGGTAGCCGTTTTCAAGCCAGCGCAACTGTTCAAGGCTTTCGGCCAATTCGAGTGGCGATTGGGGCAACTGGGTGATTTCTCGCAATACCTTACGCCGGTAGGCATAGAGGCCGAGGTGTTTCAGAAACGGATAATGGTTGAGCCACGAAACGTGTTCATGGCCACGCACATACGGAATAGTTGAGCGGCTGAAATACAGGGCAAAGCCTCGGCGGTCACACACGATCTTTGGTGAATTGGGGTTCTCTACGGCCTCTATGGAGTTAAACCGCTTGCCGAGAGTTCCAATTTGTGTCTCTTCGTTGTTGAAGAGTTCCTGCAGTGTCTGGAGCTGCGAGGCATCAACAAAGGGTTCATCGCCTTGGATGTTAATGATGACATCGGCATCTGTGCCAATTTTCTCGGCAGCCTCCTCGATGCGGTCGGTGCCGCTCTTGTGGTCGGAACGGGTCATGATGGCGTGACCGCCAAATCCCTCTACGACTTGGACAATGCGCTCGTCGTCCGTGGCTACGTAGGCCTCTCCGAATGTTTCAATGGCCTTCTCGTATACGTGTTGTATAACGGGCCTTCCGCCCAACAGTGCTAATGGTTTGCCAGGAAACCGTGTAGAGGCGAACCGAGCTGGAATGATGGCTGTGAATTTCATGTTTTTATCTCGTTTTTGGATGTTTTTTCTGTGCAAAGGTACAAAAATATCCTTATGGTGCGTTAATATACGCTAACAAAATAGATAAAACCGAATTTTTTTCATACCTTTGTTCCGATTTATGACCATTAATAGACCACCAATGATACAAAAACTGAAATATTTTCTTTTGATTACATTAGTAACAGTTTCTTTGCCAGCAATGGCGCAGAAGATTAAAGTCGGAGCATGTATGACGGCCGACGGGGGCGAGTACCAAGGCGAGATGGTGGCTGGAAAGCCTGACGGACGTGGACGTGCCACTTATAGGAATGGTGACTGGTATGAAGGCACTTATGTCAAGGGAAAGCGTCAGGGCAAGGGCACCTATACCTTTTCTGATGGTGAGAAATATGAAGGGGAGTGGTTTCAAGACCACCAGCATGGTCAGGGTACTTTTTATTTCCAAAACAACAATAAATACGTGGGGCTTTGGTATATTGACGAACAGCAGGGACACGGCAAGATGTTCTACTACAATGGCGATGTTTACGATGGTCAATGGAAGCAGGACAAGCGCAACGGAAAGGGGCGCTATACGTTCCGAGACGGCACTTGGTATGAAGGACAATGGAAGGACGATATGAAGTCGGGCAAGGGAGTGTATCACTGGCCAGACGGTTCATTGTATGATGGCACGTATGTCAACAATCTCCGTGATGGTAAGGGCGTGTTTAAATACTCCAATGGCGATGTGTATGTCGGTCAATGGAAGGAGGATACACCACACGGCAAGGGCATCTATCGTTTTCAAAGCGGTGATATCTACGAGGGTGACTATGTGCAGGGTGAACGCACGGGCAATGGCGTTTTCAGATATTCCAATGGTGACAAATATACGGGTGCTTTTGTGGACGGTGATAAGCAGGGACAGGGCATCATCGTATGGAAAAACGGCAACGTGTACCAAGGGGAGTGGAAGGCGGACAAACCCAACGGCTCTGGAAAACTCACCATGAAGAACGGTGATGTCTTTGAGGGGCAGTTTCAAAACGGCACTATCCACGGCAATGGTGTGGCTCGCTTTGCTGACGGCTCTAAGTTTAAGGGGCAGTTTGCAAATGGACAGCGCAACGGACCTGCTGTTGAGGTGGATAAGAACGGAAAGCGTTTTGAAGGCACTTACGTGGACGATAGGCGCGATGGTCGCTTTGTGGAAAAGGATGCTAACGGCAATGTGACCGCTAAGGGTGTCTATACGCGTGGGCACCGAGAGGAGGATAGAATAAAATAAGTAACCACTTAAATACATAAGACTTATGATTATCGACACATTGAAACATCTGAAAAACTACGAGTCGTTGAACCCACTGTTTCCAAAGGTTGTGGAGTTTATCAATCAGCACGATCTCAACGCCTTGGAGACAGGGAAGTATGAGATTGTGGGTAAGGATCTCTTCGTAAATATTCAGACAGCCAAGGGGAAAACACCCGACGAAGCTGTTATTGAGACCCACAACAAAATGATTGACATACAAATACCGCTCTCGGCAGCTGAGACCTACGGGTACACGCCGCGTGAGGCACTGCCTAAGGCTGAATACAATGCGGAGAAGGACATTACGAAGATGCCTGGTTTGATGGCTGAGAGCTATGTGACGGCACAGCCAGGATGCTTTGCTGTTTTCTTTCCGCAGGATGGTCATGCACCGTGTATCACTGGTGTGGACGAGATTAAGAAAGCCATTTTCAAAGTTAAAGCCTAAACAAGCCTATGCCTACGAAGAAAACTACTGGCGGCACAAAGGCCGCTGACAAGCACATCGGGCTGGTTAGAAACGACTCATGGCTCGAACCCTATGAGGATGCAATACGGGGGCGGCATGAACATGCACTCTGGAAAATTGGGCAACTGACGGGAAAGGGTAAGAGAACGCTGTCGGATTTTGCTTCTGGACACCTCTATTTCGGACTTCATAAACTGGCCAAAGGATGGGTGTTCCGCGAGTGGGCACCCAATGCCACGGAGATATTCCTTGTTGGCGATTTTAACAACTGGCAGGAATCTCCGAAATACCAGTGCACGCGCATCGAAGGAACAGGCAACTGGGAACTCAAACTCTCGGAAAAAGCCATCAAGCATGGTGACCTGTATAAGATGAAGGTCAAATGGAATGGTGGCGAGGGGGAGCGCATCCCAGCTTGGTGTCGACGTGTGGTTCAGGACGAACAGACGAAGATTTTCTCGGCACAGGTTTGGAACCCAGAGAAGCCGTATTTGTTCAAGAAGAAGAGCTTCAAGCCCGACCGCTCTCCGCTGCTCATCTATGAGTGCCATGTGGGCATGGGGCAGGATGCCGAGAAAGTGGGCACCTACCGCGAGTTTCAAGAGAAGGTGTTGCCGCGTGTTAAGGCGGACGGCTATAATGCCATACAGGTGATGGCCATACAGGAACACCCCTACTATGGTTCGTTTGGCTATCACGTCTCATCGTTCTTCGCACCGTCCAGTCGCTTTGGCACGCCAGACGAGTTGAAGGAGATGATAGACACTGCTCACAAGATGGGCATTGCGGTCATCATGGATATCGTACACTCCCACGCGGTGAAGAACGAGGTGGAGGGCTTAGGCAATTTGGCAGGAGACCCCAATCAGTATTTCTACCCCGGTGACCGCCACGAACATCCAGCTTGGGACTCGCTTTGTTTTGACTATGGCAAGGATGATGTGATACATTTCTTGCTCTCCAACTGCAAATACTGGTTAGAGGAGTTCCATTTCGATGGCTTCCGTTTCGATGGTGTCACCTCCATGCTCTACTATTCCCACGGCTTAGGCGAGGCATTTACGGGCTATGGCGACTATTTTAACGGACATGAGGACGACAATGCCATCTGTTATCTGACGCTGGCTAACAAGTTGATTCACGAGGTGAACCCGCACGCCATCACTATTGCAGAGGAGGTGTCGGGCATGCCTGGACTGGCTGCGCGCTTTGAGGATGGTGGCTATGGCTTTGACTACCGGATGGCCATGAACATTCCCGACTATTGGATTAAGACCATCAAGGAGGTGCGCGACGAGGATGTCAACGTGTGCAGCATCTTTTGGGAGGTGAAGAACCGCCGATCCGACGAGAAAACCATCTCTTACTGCGAGAGCCACGACCAGGCACTTGTGGGCGACAAGACCATTATTTTCCGCCTGATAGATGCCGATATGTACTGGCATTTTAAGAAGGGTGACGAAAACGATATTGCTCGCAGGGGCATTGCGCTCCATAAGATGATACGCCTCGTGACCATTGGTGCCATCAACGGTGGCTACCTCAACTTCATGGGCAACGAGTTCGGCCACCCCGAGTGGATTGACTTTCCACGTGAAGGCAACGGTTGGTCGTACAAATATGCACGTCGGCAGTGGAATCTAGTGGACAACAAGGAGTTGTGCTACCACTGGCTTGGCGATTTTGACCGTCGGATGTTGGAGGTGGTCAAGAGCCAGCGCAATTTCCAGGACACACCCGTCACGGAGATTTGGCACGACGATGGTGATCAAGTGCTCTGCTTCATGCGAGGCGATTTGGTCTTTGTGTTCAACTTCTCGCCAACGCGCTCCTATACCGACTATGGATTCCTCGTGCCGACGGGATCGTATGAGGTGGTGCTCAACACTGATGCCAAGGAGTTTGGCGGCAATGGCTTCGCTGACGACAGCATGATTCACAAGACCAATTACGACGAGCTCTACGTGAAAGATCGCAAGGAG
>CAVAIX010000088.1:0-8523 GCA_963588695.1 Bacteroidaceae bacterium
GTCCAGGACTGATGGGTTCACTGCTGGTAGGCGTGAGCTTTGCCAAAGGGCTTGGCCGTTCGTTAGGCATTCCGCTGATTGATGTTAACCACCTGCAGGGGCATGTCATGGCTCATTTCATCAAGGAAAGTGATGACGACCACAGTCAGCCCCCACTGCCCTTCCTCTGTCTGCTCGTCAGTGGGGGCAACTCACAGATTGTTAAGGTCAACGCCTACAACGATATGGAGGTGTTAGGACAGACCATTGACGATGCTGCTGGGGAGGCTATCGACAAGTGCTCCAAGGTGATGGGACTCGGCTATCCAGGAGGTCCCATTATTGACCGACTTGCCCGTCAAGGCAATCCCAAGGCTTACAAATTTGCAGAGCCGCAGATACCTGGATTAGACTATAGTTTCTCAGGACTGAAGACCTCATTCCTCTACAACATGAGGAAATGGGTGGCCGACGACCCTGACTTCATTGAACACCACAAGGAGGACATTGCTGCATCGCTTGAGTTTACCATCGTCGATATCCTCATGAAAAAACTTCGGTTAGCCGTCAAACAGACGGGCATCAAGCATGTGGCCGTGGCTGGCGGTGTCAGTGCTAACAATGGTCTACGCAATGCGTTCCACGACCACGCTAAACGCTTCGGCTGGACGGTCTATATCCCTAAATTCAGCTATACCACCGACAATGCTGCTATGATAGGCATCGTCGGCTACTATAAGTATCTTGACGGCGAGACGTGTCCCATTGATGCGCCCGCTTTCAGTAAAGTCACCTTCAAATAAAAACAGAATAATATGGATTTTGAAAGTAAAATCATCAGTCGCGAGATCAGTCAACTGCTTTGGGAACTGGAAAAAACGGTAGGAACAGCCGAGAGTTGCACAGGAGGACGCATTGCAGAGGCCTTGGTTGCCACACCTGGTGCCTCCAAATATTTCAAGGGTGGAGTGGTGTCTTACGCTGACGAAATCAAAGAAAGTCTGCTTCATGTCGACGCGCAGGTGCTCGAGGAACAAACCGCCGTATGCGAGGAAGTGGCGCGGCAGATGGTGGCAGGAGCTTGCCAAACACTCAATACCGACTATGCTATTTCCGCTACGGGCTTTGCTGGCCCTACGGGCGGCACAAAGGATATTCCCGTGGGCACCATCTGGCTGGCCTGTGGCAACGCAGAACGACAGACCACTGTCAAAGTAGAGGAAGACCATGGACGAGACATTAATCTGGCCATCGCAACCAATACTGCTATGCAAATGTTTCTCGATTTCCTGAAAGACGAACAGTCAGTGCTTATGCAGTGTTAAAAAACATTAAGAATTGGGTGAAATGTAAACCTGCATTCTTTGTTGTAGCGGAAAATGTGTAATTTTGCAACCTGTTTGGAGTAAGTTACAATTAAGGAACAAGTAAAAGTAGATAGAAATGTCGAAGATTTGTCAGATTACAGGAAAGAAGGCACAGATTGGCAACAACGTGTCGCACTCGAAGCATCGCACGAAGCGCAGCTTTGATGTAAACCTGTTCAGCAAGAAATTCTACTATGTAGAGGAGGCTTGCTGGATACAGTTGAAGATCAGTGCTGCTGGTCTGCGTATGATTAATAAAGTAGGTCTGGACGCTGCCTTGAAGCAAGCTGTTGCCAAAGGTTTTGTAGACTGGAAGGACATTAAAGTGATAGGAGACTAAACCATGGCAAGCAAGAAAGCAAAAGGCAATCGCGTGCAGGTGATTCTGGAGTGCACCGAGATGAAAGAGAGTGGACTGCCTGGGACAAGCCGTTACGTGACGACCAAGAACCGTAAGAACACTCCCGAGAGAATGGAACTCAAGAAGTATAACCCCATCCTGAAACGCATGACCGTTCACAAGGAGATTAAATAAGACAAGATAGACTATGGCAAAGAAAACCGTCGCCACCCTCCATGAAGGTTCAAAGGATGGGCGTGCTTATTCAAAGGTTATCAAGATGGTGAAGAGTCCCAAGACTGGTGCTTACATCTTCGATGAGCAGATGGTTCCCAATGAGGAAGTGCAGAATTTCTTCAAGAACTGAAAATAGAATCATATCATATTAAAAAGGAGACTGGTGTCAGCAGATGCCAGTCTTTTTTTACTTGTAGTCTTTTTCGCGGTATATGGCATCAAGGAGTTTCTGTCCGCGATGCTTCTGCGAGTAATACACGTACCGAAAACTATAGCCAGCGTCTTTGTAAACCTTCAGTGACGTGGCATTTTTCAAGTCTGCCAACATCTGCTTTTCCAGTTGAGCCTTGCTGACTACTGCCGAGTCGTCAAGCAGACCGCCCAAAGTGTAGGCATAGCACAAGGTGTGGGTGGAGGGGTCGAACGTCAGACTGTCTATGGTTACGTCGTCGGCAATTTCTGTCGGGCAGTTCTTTTCCGTGTACGTCTTTGCCTCGCGCATACAACGTTCATCCAAAGTCTCCTGACATGCAGTCAGTAGGGCAGTGGCGACGATAGCACGTAGGACAAGGTATGGTCTTCTGTTTTTCATCTTTCAGGCTGTTGTGAATGTTCTTTTTGTGTTCGTAGGGCAAAGTTAACTGATTTTTGCCGAATATCCAAACGAATACACTGGTTTATTTGACGAAGGTCAAGAAAAGGGCTGTTTGCGCACACAAATCCAAAAAATACTTGTTTGATGCTGAGAAACGCGTTAACTTTGCATCGTCAAACAGGAAAAAACACCTGCGAGACTAAGGATAACATTAACAACAAAACACATTTAAAGTAAAAAGAAAGGGTAACAAAGATGAAAAGAATGTTTATTGCAGTTGCAGCTCTGTTGAGCATGACGATGGCTTACGCAGACAATGAGAACACCAACAGCGTGAACAATGCCGAGGCTTACAACATGAATGTCAACATGGACAAACTCGCTCGCGCATTGGAACTGACCAGCGACCAGAAGGCCAGCGTGACGGACATCCACAAGGTGTTCAGCGCAGAGATGGGTTTCGTGGGACAGTCGAGCAAGGAAGAGCGTGCAGCCATGATGACTAAGGCCATCAACAAGGATTTGGCTTATATGCACACAGTGCTCAACGAGGATCAGTACAAGAAGTATGTGATGCTTCTGAACGTGACCATGAACAACCGCGGTCTGAAATAATCAGCACCACGATGTAAAATAAAAAACCGCTGCTTCTTCGGAGGCAGCGGTTTTTTGATGGTTGTTTCTTTATCCGTTCTTGTGCTGGGTCAGGTATTCGTCCATGTGTGCTGCGGCACGACGGCCGTCGCCCATGGCGAGGATGACGGTGGCTCCACCGCGCACGATGTCGCCTCCGGCAAATATTTCGGGACGTGCAGACTGCATGCCTTCATTGACCACGATGGTGTTCTTGCGGCCAAGCTCCAGGCCTTCGATGGATTTCGGTACCAGTGGGTTGGGCGATACACCAACGGCTACAATCACCTGATCCACGTCGAGCGTCACGGTCTTGCCCTCCACGGGGACAGGAGACCGGCGACCCGAGGCATCGGGCTCACCGAGTTCCATCACCTGTAGCACGGCAGCCTTGACGGCTCCATTCTCGTCGGTTAGGTATTCGATGGGGTTGTGGAGGGTCAGGAACTGGATGCCTTCTTCCTTGGCGTGCTTCACTTCCTCTAAGCGTGCCGGCATCTCCTGCTCGCTGCGGCGGTAGACGAGTGTCACATTGCCGCCGAGTCGCTTGGCCGTGCGGCAGGAGTCCATGGCGGTGTTGCCGCCGCCCACTACGAGCACGTTCTTTCCGAAGTTGATGGGCGTGTCCGTTGCAGGGTTTGCCGCATCCATGAGGTTGACGCGCGTCAGATATTCATTGCTCGACATGATGTTGATAGCGTTCTCGCCAGGGATGCCCATGAAGTTGGGCAGTCCAGCACCAGAGCCCACGAAGATTCCATTGAAGCCCTCCTGTTCTAACTGTTCCACGCTGATGGTCTTTCCCACGATGACATCGGTCTGGAAGTGTACGCCCATCTTCGAGAGGTTTTCAATCTCCACGTCGACGATGCGGTTGGGGAGTCGGAACTCTGGAATGCCGTACTTCAGCACACCGCCAATCTCGTGGAGTGCCTCGAAGACATGCACCTCATAGCCCTTCTTCACCATATCGCCGGCAAACGAAAGTCCTGCAGGACCTGAACCGACCACGGCAATCTTCATGCCGTTGGCAGGGGCGATGGTTGGTATGCTACTGTTTCCGCTTTCGCGCTCGTAGTCGGCGGCGAAGCGTTCCAAATAGCCGATGGCCACGGCAGGCTCGTTCATCTTCAGGTGCATGCACTTACTCTCGCACTGCTTCTCTTGCGGACAGACGCGTCCGCAGACAGCGGGTAGGGCAGAGGTGTCCTTCAGCACCTTGGCAGCAGCGAGGAACTGTCCGCGCTCGATGTTCTTGATGAACGACGGGATGTTGACGTTCACTGGGCAGCCCTCCACGCAGGTGGGCTTGGCGCAGTCTAAGCAGCGCTGGGCTTCGGTCATGGCCATCGCCTTGGTCAGTCCAGTGTTGACTTCCTCGGTGCGTGTTGTGGCGCGATAGACGGGGTCGAGTTCTGGCATTTTCACGCGCGCTATCTGTGTGCGCTCCTTGGCTTTCATGCTCTTGCGGAGCGCGTCGCGCCAAGAGGCGTTTCGGTCTGTCAGCACTTCTATCGGCTCGTCAGTAGGCTCCACGTCCATCACCACGTCCGTCTTCTTCTCCAGACCTCCACCTTTCGTATATCCTTTTAAGTGTTCTTCAAAGTGCAGCATCTCTTCCTGTTCAGCCTCCTTGAAGGTGCCCATGCGCTTGAACATCTCGTCCCAGTCTACGAGTGCACCGTCGAACTCGGGACCGTCGATGCAGACAAACTTTGTCTTTCCACCGATGCTCAACCGGCAGGCACCACACATACCCGTACCGTCCACCATAATGGTGTTGAGCGACACTTCGCAGGGGATGTGGTGCTTTTGGGCAGTGAGGTTGGAGAACTTCATCATGATGGGAGGGCCGATGGCAAACACCTTGTCCACGTGCTCCTGTTCGATGAACTTCTCAATGCCTACGGTCACGACACCTTTCTCGCCGTAGCTGCCGTCATCGGTCATGATGATGACCTCGTCGCTGCTCTCGCGCACCTTGTCCTCTAAGATGATGAGTTCCTTCGAGCGTCCTGCCATGACGGACAGCACGCGGTTGCCGGCGGCTTTCAACGCTTGGATGATAGGCAGCATGGGAGCCACGCCTAATCCGCCTCCAGCGCAGACCACCGTGCCGTACTGTTCGATGCGTGTGGGGTTGCCCAGTGGACCGACCACATCGGTCAGGGCATCGCCCTCGTTGAGCATGCAGAGTTTCTTGGACGAGAGTCCCACTTGCTGCACGACGAGTGTGATGGTTCCTTTCTGCGTGTCGGCTCCAGCAATGGTCAGCGGCATGCGCTCACCGTTCTCTCCGATGCGGACGATGACGAAGTTGCCGGCTTTCCGGCTCTTGGCAATCAGGGGAGCTTCAATCTCGAAGAGGAATACCTTCTCCGAGAATTGCTCTTTCCTTACGATTTTGTTCATGGTGTCGTATAGTTTAGGTGTTTGTGTAGATTAGTCGATGATGTCGAAACCAGTATAGGGCACGAGGGCTTTCGGGATGACGATGCCCCGCTCTGTCTGGTTGTTCTCAAGGATAGCGGCCACGATGCGCGGCAGTGCCAGGGCCGAGCCGTTGAGCGTATGGCACAACTCGGTCTTCTTGTTGTCGGCGCGGCGGTAGCGGCATTTCAAGCGGTTGGCCTGATACGTGTCGAAGTTGGACACGGACGACACTTCCAGCCAGCGTCCCTGTGCCTCGGAGTAGACCTCGAAGTCGTAGCAGATGGACGAGGTGAACGACTGGTCGCCGCCGCAGAGCAGGAGGATGCGGTAGGGCAGCTCCAACTTCTTCAGCAGTCCCTCTACGTGGTCCAGCATCTCCTTATGGCTCTGCTTCGAGTGTTCGGGTTTGTCGATGCGCACCAACTCCACCTTTGAGAACTCATGCAGGCGGTTCAGTCCGCGCACGTCCTTGCCATAGGAACCCGCCTCGCGCCGGAAACACTCCGTGTAGGCGCAGTTTTTCAGCGGCAGCTGTGCCTCGTCGAGAATCACGTCGCGATAGATGTTGGTGACGGGCACCTCAGCGGTTGGGATGAGGTAGAAGTCGTCCACCTCGCAGTGGTACATCTGTCCCTCCTTGTCGGGCAACTGTCCCGTGCCGTATCCCGAGGCAGCGTTGACCACCGTGGGCGGCATAATCTCCGTGTAGCCGCTGTTGCGGGCTTCGTCGAGGAAGAAGTTGATGAGGGCGCGCTGCAGGCGTGCTCCCTTTCCGATGTAGACGGGAAATCCAGCTCCAGTAATCTTCACGCCGAGGTCGAAGTCGATGAGGTTGTATTTCTTGGCCAGTTCCCAGTGGGGCACTTTGGCTTCGTTGTTCTTGGGGTTGGCGGTCCAGTTGCCGACGGTGTCCGTACCGTCACACTCCTTCAGGTTACTCTTCACCACGTGGTTGTCCTCGGCAGCCTTGCCCTCGGGCACCTCGTCGTAGGGGATGTTCGGTATCTGGCAGAGCAGCTTTACTAACTGCTCCTGTGCCTCGGCCATCTGTTGCTCCAGTCGTTTTGAGGCTTCCTTCAGCTCCGCCACGCCTTTTTTGATGGCTTCGGCTTCGTCGCGCTTACCAGCCTTCATCAGTTGGCCAATCTGTCCCGACTGCTGTTTCTGTTCGTTGAGGTTCTTGTCCAGTTGTAGCTGGGCTTCGCGGCGGCTCTTGTCGACAGCCATCACTTCGGCAATGGCCTCTCGTGCGCCTTTGAACTGTTTCTTTTCCAGACCGCGAATCACGCGTTCCGTCTCCTCGTTGATGAGTTTGAGTGTGAGCATAGCTATGTGTTTTTTTAGTTTTTCTTTTCTTATCGTGCAAAGGTAATGGAAAAAAGTGAAATGACGAAATCTTTCCCCCACTAATTTGTGCGCTCTAATACGAGGGAAGCCCATTCTCCGTTGTTTCTCGTTCCGACGGCGACGAGTCCGAGTGCGCTGCCCCGTTGTTCTAACAGGGGAATGTCGACGGTGTAGAAACCGCTGAGGATGAGTCTCGCCCCGCGTTTCATCACTCGGCAGAACCGCTCCATGTCGGCCAACAGGATGTTGCGGTTGATGTTGGCCAATACGAGGTCATATAGGGTCGTTTCGTTGTCGAGCAGCGACGCGTCGCCACAGCGGACGCTGAGCCGATTGACCACGCGGTTGATGACGGCGTTGTGGCGCGTATTGTCACTGCTCCATTCGTCAATGTCATAAGCCGTTACGCAGTCTGCTCCAAGTTTCAGTGCAACGATGCCGAGGATGCCCGTGCCGCAGCCAGCGTCCACCACGTGTGCACCCTTCAGCGGTGTTTCTAACAGCCATTCGCAGATCATCTGTGTGGTCTCGTGCGTACCTGTGCCGAAGGCTAATCGTGCGTCTATCTCCACCTCCGTCGTGGCCTGTACCTGAGGCCGATGTTGCCCGTCGTGGATAACTAACTGGCCGTTGCCCACGAGGATGGGCTCAAAGCCCTCCTGTTCCCACTGTGCGTTCCAGTCCTTGTCCTCTGCCTCGGCTACGGTGTAGCTGACCTGCGTGCCCGCCATGGGGAAGGCGGCAATCAGGCTGTCCAGCATGGACTGGTCGAACAACTGCTGCTGCACGTAGCCGCGCAGGCCGTCGGTCGTCTCCTCAAAAGTCTCGAACCCTGCCTCGGCGGCCAGGGCGGCCATGATGTCGCGCGCGTCCTGCGAGCAGGGCGACAGCCTGAAATCCACTTCAAAATACTTCATCCTTGTTCCATAAATTTTGTGCAAAATTACAAAAAATAGGGAAAAACCTATCTCTTCTTAGGGAATTTCCCTAACTTTGCAGTGCATTTGGAACTACTTTTGCACTGTGAAACCATAAAACGGACAAGATATGAAGAAGATTTTCTTACTGACAATGCTTGGGGTGAGCCTACCCGTGCTCACCATGGCGCAGGCCGACGACCTGTATTTCGTGCCGTCAAAGGAAACGAAGGTCAAGGAGGTCAATACCTACGGAATGCCCACCGACACCTATTACGTTGGCAGCAAACGCTCCGCGCGCGAGTATAACCGGCGCTCCTGGGACGTGTCGGCAGCCAAAGACTCTACGGCCAACGACGTCATCGACTTCTCGGCGGTTCAGGGAGTCTATCCCGACTCCACCGCTGCGACCGCCGCTACAGAGGAAAACAGCGACTACAGCTGCACACGGAAGATGAGCCGCTACGATGGCTATACGCCCAGTGAAGCCTACTGGGAGGGTTATCGCGACGGCAGTTGGACGGGTGGCCGTCCGGGCTGGTACAGTGCTTGGTATGGCTCGTGGTATTCGTCGTGGTTCGACCCTTGGTATGACTCTTGGTATTTTGGCTCCTACTGGGGCTGGGGTGCTCCTTATTTCTATGCGTGGTACAGTCCGTGGCGCTACGACTACTA
>CAVAIX010000089.1:0-8436 GCA_963588695.1 Bacteroidaceae bacterium
AACAAGGTGTTGAATAATGCATAATCTCTTGCGATAATATTCAAAATCAAAACATGAGCGGCAATGTAAACCTAAAACAAAATCCAGGTTACTAAATGCAGTATGAACTAACGATGAAGAAGATGAGAGGAACTGTATTTCGGCTGTTTCTTGTCGCGTTAATGCTACAGGTAAACGCTTTCAAGGCCTATTGCAGATTGGATGTGGACTGGGAGCAGTTTTTGTCCAAGCACGACATGGTATGGACTCAAATGCCTCGGCATTGGTATGATGCGCCTTTTATGGGGAATGGTGAGATGGGCCTGATGATTTACCAAGAGCCAGATAGTAATTTCGTCCGCTTTGAAACGGGGAATTCCTTGGTTCATGACCATCGGGAAACGAATGACCTCTTCGACAAGCCAAGGCTGCTGACTGGCCATTTTAGGTTGCGCCCAGTAGGAAAGATTGTTGGGGCGGAGATGAGGCTGGACCTTTGGAATGGCGTCACGTCTGGAACCATCCATACGTCCGAAGGAGCAATCTGCTTTGAGAGTTATGTCCATGCCGACAAGATGCTTATCGTGATTGAAACCACAACACGGGGCAATGAAGCTGGGTTCAAATGGGAGTGGATGCCTGCCGAAGCGATAAGTCCGAGGGCACTTTTTGGACGCATCCGCCCAGACTGGGTGAAAACTCCAAAAGACTACTATCCCAACCCGTCTCCCATCGTCAACATTCATGGAAACAGCGGCTCTTCCGTGCAAGAACTCAAGGCTGGTGGACAAACCGCAGTCTGCTGGGAGGAAGTCTCCTTGTCCAGCAAAAGATGCCTTTTGGCGAATGTCGCCCATTCCTATCCGTCCTCAGATGCAATAGTCGTCAGCCATAAGACGGTGAAAGACGGGGTGACGACGGGTACGAAACGACTGAGAGCCAGCCACAGCCACTGGTGGCATCAGTTCTATCCCAAGAGTTTTCTTACCATCCCCGATGCGCAAAAGGAAAGTTTCTATTGGATACAACTGTACAAGCTGGCCTCTGCCACTCGTGCCAACCGTGCCCTCATCGATAATACAGGGCCGTGGCTGACCGTCACCCCTTGGCCGAACGCATGGTGGAACCTCAATGTGCAACTGACCTATTGGCCATTGAACGGGTCGAACCATGTTGATCTGGCTGCGTCTCTTGAGCACGCACTCTATGACCATATAGACCATCTTCGTGACAACGTTCCAGAAGCCTACCGCCATGATTCCTTCGGACTGGACCGGTTTGGTAATATGGAGTGCCAAACCGCACAGATAGGCCAGCCTGGAGAGAAAAACGCTGAGGTGGGGCTTCTGACGTGGATGTGTCATAATCTGTGGCTCATATACCGACATAAAATGGACGATTCCTTGCTTCGAGACAAGCTCTTTCCACTGTTGAAGGGGGCGGTGAACTATTATCTTCATTTCTTGCAGTATGGCACCGACGGCAAACTGCATCTGCCACTCACCTATTCCCCTGAGTATGGCGACGCGGAGGATTGCAATTTTGACCTGGCATTGTTGAAATGGGGATGCACAACGTTGATAGACATCGACAACCGATTGCACCTTAACGATGCGCGCAAGGAAAAATGGAAACAAGTGTTGAATGACCTAACCCCGTTCCCTACCGATACGACTGGATTGTCCATAGGCAGGGGTGTCCCCTACGCTTTCTCTCATCGCCATTTCTCCCATCTTATCAGTGTATATCCGTTGCACCTGCTGAACAAGGAACAGTCGACCGATACCATCCGTCTTATCCAGCGAACCATGGCCACTTGGCATAGTATCAAGGGAGACCTTCAAGGCTATACGTTTACTTCCGCCTCTTCCATGGCCTCGGCCTTGGGCGATGGAGACGCGGCCTTGGCCTATTTGAACCGGCTGTTTGACAAATACCTAAGTAGCACCACCATGTATCGGGAGGCAGGGCCAGTCATCGAGACCCCGTTGTCTGGTGCCCAGTCCATACTGGATATGCTGTTGCAGAGTTGGGGAAACAAGATTCGCCTATTTCCTGCCATGCCCACAGCGTGGAAAGATGCAGCTTTTGACAAGTTGTTGGCAGAGGGCGCTTTTGAAGTGAGTGCCAAACGGGAAAATGGGGAAACGACCTACGTGGCCATTCGGAGTCTTGCTGGAGAGCCTTGCGTTATTGTGACCGATATAGAAACACCGCGATTCTCGGGAATCTCTCAAAAGGCGGTGACACAAGTGGAACGGAACACCTACAGGATAGGACTGAAGAAAGGAGAGACCGTTGAAATCTATCCAGCTGGAATAAAGAAAAATGCAACAATCTCTCCCATCGAACACGCAGAAATACGACCTTTTGGACTAAACTAAATATTACACAAATGAAAAAACAACGATTAATCATGTGGTTGCTTGCGCTCGTCTTGAGCGTGACAACCATGAGTGCCCAGCAATATACGTTGCGTGGCACTGTGCAGGACAAGGACGGAGAACCACTCATAGGGGCTTCCGTCATTGTAGAAAACTCGAAGACGGGTGTTTCGACCGATATGGACGGTCGCTTCGTAATCAAAGCCACGAAGGGTGAGACGCTGTTGGTCAGTTACATTGGCTATACGACACAGACCGTCCGGGTGTCGGGGAAAAACGACATTATGGTGACGCTTGCCGAAGATGCGGGACTACTTGAGGAAGTCGTGGTCGTCGGCTACGGAACAGTACGGAAGAAAGACCTTACTGGTGCGGTCACACAAATCAATCCAGATAAACTGGCTGACCAAAATCCGAATACTGTGCAGGATGTATTGCGAGGCACTGCAGGACTCCAAGTTGGAATGGACACATCGGCTCAAGGTGGCGGTTCCCTGCAACTGCGTGGACAGAATTCTGTTTACACCAGTGGTGACCACAATTCACCGCTGATTATTCTTGACGGAATGGACTTCTACGGCACGCTGTCCGAAATCAATCCTGACGACATCGCCCAAATTGATGTGCTGAAAGATGCTTCTGCAGCCGCTGTCTATGGCGCGAGAGCCGCTTCTGGTGTGATTATCATCACCACGAAGAAAGGTAAGGTCGGGAAGCCTGTTATCACCGCAAGTGCCAATATGGGACTGAGCCAGCGCACCAACTTCCGCAAGGTATATTCTGCCGATGAAATCATGTCCTTCCGTGAAGCCTATTACAAGGATGTCAAGTCCTATGGACGCAATCCAGAGACGGGGAAATATGAATACTATCAGGCTGTGGACAAAAACGGTAATTTAGCTTATCAGCCCGGCTATTTCGACCATTACAATAATCTGTCACTGTATGGCATTACCCAGGAGCAATGGCTCGGCTATACCACCAACACGGATATGAGTCTTGACGAGGTGTATGCCCGCCGACTTGGACTGCACGAGTCGGAGGAAGTGCTTGCTAACTATCTTCTCGGTCGCACCTACAACTGGGCTGATGATGCTTTTCGAACTGGTTTCAATCAAGATTACAATGCGAGCTTGTCGGGTGCAACAGACCGGGTAAACTACTATATGTCCTTTGGTTTTTTGAAGAACGAAGGTGCCGTGAAAGGCGATGACTATCGTTCAGTAAGAGCCAACATCAAACTGAACGGAAAAGTGACCAAATGGTTGGAGGTCGGTTCCAATATCAATTTCCAAGATCGTTCCGACGACTCGCAGCCAGCCGATTGGGGGACCTCACTGCGCAACAGCCCTTATGCCTCCAAATACAATGAAGACGGTAGCCTGGCACAGTATCCAATGAGTGTGCAGTCCAAGCGCGGTTACAACTATGATTTTGAGAAGCAGTATTATGAACTGGAGAAAGGTTGGATGATTCTCAACACCATATTCAATGCGAAGGTGACGCTGCCTTTGGGCATCACCTACCAGTTCAACATTGCTCCCCGCTACCAGTATTACTACAACCGCAAGTTTACTTCGTCGGAAAAGCCCGACGCTTCAAAAACCGACACGGGAGTCAATCGTGACTGGGGCAAGCGTTTCGACTGGTCTTTGAACAATATCATCACGTGGGACTATACCGTTGCAAAAGACCATCACTTCATTCTCACGCTGGTTCAAGAAGCAGAAGAACGTCGGATGTGGTCAGACGACAAACAAGCGTATAACATCTTGCCGTCCGATGCCTTAGGCTTCCACAATACGTCCAATGCCACGATGGCCAATAGTAAATTCAGCACCACCGATACTCATTCTACGGCCGATGCCTTGATGGCTCGTTTGTTCTACGCTTATGACAACCGCTATCTGCTCACGGCCACGGTACGCCGTGACGGCTATTCAGCTTTCGGTCAGAACTATCCTCATGCCACGTTCCCCTCTGTGGCGTTGGGTTGGAATTTTACGCAGGAGAAATTTTGGAATTGGAATGGAATGAGCTCCGGAAAACTCCGCGTGTCGTGGGGTAAAAACGGTAACCGCTCGCTGGCTGATGAATATATGGCATTGGCCAATCTCGGCTCTGGCGTGGGTGCAACGATGGGCTATTTAGGAGCCAACGGACAGGTTCTGACCGACATGAAATATCTGAGCTATGACCGCCTTGCCAATCCCTATCTGCAATGGGAGAAGACAGAATCCTTGAACGTCGGACTGGACTTCGGATTCCTCAACGACCGCATCTCGGGAAGTATTGACTGGTATGATAAGAAGACTCATGATATGATTATGTACAAGGCGCTGCCAGATTTCTCGGGCTTCTCCCAAATAGCCACCAATCTCGGTGAGGTTAGCAATAAAGGTGTGGAGCTAACCTTGAACACGGTCAATATTCAAAACAAGAGCCTGGTCTGGACAACCACGGCCACCTTCGCTTACAACCGGAACCGGATTAACCACCTGTATTATGAAAACGAGGACGTCTTGGACGACAACGGCAACGTGATAGGACAGAAGGAGATGGACGACACCAGCAACAATTGGTTCATCGGGAAACCCATCGGTGAGATCTGGAACTACCAGTTCGACGGGATATGGCAGGAGGAGGAATATGAAGAGGCTGCCCGTTCGGGTCAGCGTCCTGGTGACCCCAAAATTGCCAACAACTATACGGCAGACGATATTGTCAATGCCGATGGTACTGTCACCCCCGTCTATAACGATAAGGATAAAGTGTTCCTCGGCACAACGACTCCTCCCGTCATTTGGACACTCCGCAACCAGTTTGTGCTTTGGGATAAATTGGATATTTCCTGCTCCCTCTATTCCTATATGGGACACAAACGAACCTCTACGGACTATCTGAACCGGGTGAATTTCAACAACTTCATGACCTATGCCTACAACCACTACCGACATGAGTATTGGACATCCGAAAACCGTTCCAACGAATACGCGCGGTGGGAGGCCATGGGACCGAAGGGTTGTGAATCACCCGTGAAAGTGCATAATGCCAATTTCATCCGTTTGGACAATATCTCTATTGGCTACACCCTGCCCACGAAATGGACGCGTAAGTGGCAGATAGAAAAGGTGAGACTCAGTGCCTCCGTCAAGAACGTTGCCGTTTGGGCGCAAGACTGGGAGTATGGTGACCCGGAGACGGGCAATATCGCTAAACGTGACTATAACTTTGGAGTTCAAGTAACATTCTAATGATAACGAAACAATGAAAAAACTGACATACAAATTGATTTTAGTGCTGATGGGCGCAGTGACTCTCAGTACAACAAGCTGCTCGGACGAGTTTCTTGAGCCAGACCCCCTGTCGTTTTACGAACCAGAAAAGACGTTTTCCACGGTAGAGGGACTTGAGGCTGCTCTGGCCATGTGCGACCGCCTCCTCCACAATAATTTTATCTTCTATCAAGGACGGTGGAACAATGTGCCTATCGGATGCGACTATCTGTTCTCCGACCTGATGGTGTTCGGACAGACGGACGCTGGGTCGGGCATGGAAGATGACTTTGTGCGCAGGCTGACCCCGACGACGCAAGGCGCGTCCTATCTTTGGGATGAATACTGGAGCGATGCGTTTGGCGGCGTGAAATATGCCAACGGCATCATTGCCAATCTTCCCAATGTGACGATGAACGAGGAACTGAAGAATGCTTACTTGGGGCGCGCGTACTTCCATCGTGCCAACCAATACTACCAGCTGATTTTCCATTTCGGAGACATTCCGCTGATTACCAAACTGGTGACGACACCCAAAGAGAATTATCGTTCCACCAAGAAAGAGGCGATTATCGAGAAAATGATTGAAGACCTCGAATTTGCTGTAAAGCACGTGCCCTCACAAAAAGATATGACCTACTATGGTATGGTGAATAACGAGGCCTGCAAACATCTGCTCATCAAGTACTATCTTTCTGCTGGCCGCTTTGCAGATGCGGAAAATCTGGCAACGGACTTGATAGAAAACTCTGGGTTGGCACTGATGAGAGAACCTTTTGGCACCAATGTTCCCAGTGGGGAACCGCAGACGTGGGAAGTGAAGCGTAACGTCATCTGGGACCTCCATCGCTCCGAGAACAAAATAGGCAGTTTCAATACCGAGTGTATCATGGGAATGCCCAATGTTAGTGAGACCTCGTTCGTGCCTTTCCTGGCACTCCGAATCTT
Organism: Bacteroidaceae bacterium; assembly: GCA_963588695.1. Classification (GTDB taxonomy): domain Bacteria; phylum Bacteroidota; class Bacteroidia; order Bacteroidales; family Bacteroidaceae; genus Prevotella. The sequence continues at coordinate 6,587 of CAVAIX010000089.1, forward strand.
CGGCCCGTTCTGGAACGACGGCAACCTGATGACACCTGACGGATATAAGTCTGGTGTGCAGCGTCCGTCCCGTAGCAGTAATGCCTACGAACCTACGCTGGACTGGGTGAGAGTGATGGGGCGCGGCATCGCCACCTATCGTCCTACCTATTTCGCCCAACATGGTCTGTGGGTGGTCAATGGCATCGAAGACACCATCGACTTGCGCCACAACAGAGAGGTGGGCAACTGGATGAACATGGAGGACATCCGCTATAATAACCCCAAATCGGCATGGCATGGCAAGAATCTGACACTCTATGCTCCAGAGGATTGTGGCGACATCAAGGCTGGAACGCTCCTGTGCCCAGATACAATTCGTGCCTGGTTTGATTATCCACTGTACAAGATTTACTATCTGGATGTAAAGCAGGAGGCAAACATGAACGCCACCAATTTTGAAGGAGCATCGGCAGCAGGGGCAACAGCCAACCTGTACCTGTTCCGTTTGGCAGAAACGTATCTCTTGCGTGCGGAAGCAAAACTGTATCAGGGAAAAGATGCAACCAGCGATGTCAACGAGGTACGCAAGCGTGCCCACTGCTCCCAGCTCTACACCTCCGTCAATATCGGAGACATCATGAACGAGCGGGCGAGGGAACTGTATCTGGAGGAGTTCCGCAACGTGGAACTGACTCGTGTGTCCATGATTCTTGCCATGACCGGCATACCCGATGAGTGGGGCAATACCTACGACATCAACACCTGGGATAAGCAAGATGGTACGGATGCCACGGGAGGCAGCTACTGGTATCAGCGCATCATGCACTACTCCTATTATAATAAGGGTGCTATCGTGTCCAACAACCCCATCAACTACACGATGGGCAAGCATAACCTCTTTTGGCCCATCCCCAATAAATCCATTATCGGCAACAAGAAAGCGCCTCTAAAGCAGAACTACGGCTATGACGGCTATGACCCCACGGTAAAAGTTTGGGAAACCTGGCAGGAAGCTGTCGCTGACGAGGAAGTGAACTGAGCAAGACAGGATAATTGTTAGTAATACAACAGACGTTGTTTTCAGGAACGGGGCTGTATTTTGGTCTTTACCAGACCTTAATACAGCCTTTCCGCGTGTCTTTTACTCCCTGTTTCGGATTCTCCAAAGGTCAGACCGATTTGGTCGCAGATACCATAGCTCTATTTTAGGGGGTCTCGGGAAAATGGATCGATTTTCCTAGGAAAAACGATCGATTTTCCTAGGAAAATTAATCGATGTCCAATTGGGACGGCAAATTTATTCAGTCGAGCGAAGCGTCAAGAGAGGGGTAAAAAGTTGAGCTAGCTCAAACGATCGTGTGAGCTAGCTCAATCAATCAAATGAGCAAGCTCAATCGATCAAACGAGCTAGCTCAATTTTTAGGGGGCTAAATGTGATAAAAATAATCAGAAGTCAAAACCTGCCTTTATGACTAAGCCGTCAACAGGCTGGTCAGGATTTTTTGCACGCATCGTACCTTTTTCACCAAAATATCACGGAAGGATGTGTAGTTTTTGCTGATTTTATGCCTTAATTCCAAATAAATCAATTATATTTGCGTTTGAAATGTTGGAGTATTGCAGCGATGGCAAGCGGCTGCCTTACAACCTGTGCAGAAACGATGCACTCGCTGCTCCTATTTTTGCACGCTCATGAGTGGGCAAACCAGTAAGGAACGACAAAATGGCAAACGACGTTGACATCAGTGAGAACGACCTTCTCCGCTCGCATCCCGAGGTCCTCCAGAAGCTGCTTCTGGACCATACCACCCATAAGAACATCTTTTGGGCCACCGACTCGTATGCGCATCTTGGCGAAGGGTTCGGTT
>CAVAIX010000090.1:0-8419 GCA_963588695.1 Bacteroidaceae bacterium
ATCGCTGTCGCCATAGGGGTACTCATCACCGAGTCCTCCAAACGAATGGCCGAACTCATGCACCACTACGGGTAGGAACTGGTCGCCCCGGGTATAGCTGAGATTATAGGAATTGTAGATGCCACCACCACCATAGTGAGCCGTATTGGCCAACACGATGATGTGCTCGTAGGGTGTGCCTGCTAACAGGTCGTGAAGCCGCTTGAGATGGAGGGTCGTGAGGTAGCGCTGGGAATAGAACGTGTCGAAATGGGTACCTAAAGCGGTGTCAAGCCAGATGTTCTTGCCAGGTCGACTCACATCGGTGTCGTTGGAGGGCGATAAGATGGCCACGATGTTGAAGCGGTCTTTCATCTGGCCGAAGGGCTCATGGTGGAACAGGGCTTCTGTGGCAGCACGACAGTCTGTTAGATACTGTTCCATCTGTGCTGCGGTATAGCCTTCAGCCACAAAGGCAATGTGGATGCAGCGCGTGGTATCAGCGGCCTGATGGATGATTGTATAGGGGGTCTGTTCTTTCTGACGGTGGATAAGAATGTCGGACGGGTCTACCCGGTGGGTCATGGTGGTCATGATGCGAGCGTGGTTGTCATGCAGGGTGACGGTGATGTCAGCAGCTCGACGAGGGTAGGGTACCAGGAACACGTTCTCGAACGAGCGGCTGATACGTCGTGCCTCTTCCGTGGCGAGCCATTCCTGGAAGAGGGTAGAGAAGGAGTGGCGGTAGATGACCGTGCCAGTGGCGGCATCCTTCATGGTGATGTCGCCGTTTCCAGCCAAGGGCAGTTGGTCGAGGTGATGGCGACGACCGTACCAGCGGTGGCTCTTATGGAGCTGGTCAAGATAGATTTGCTGGCTGTTGCGATCACCTGCAAAGGTATAGTCAAGCCGGAGCGTGCTGTCGGAGAAAAACTGTTGGAAGTCTTGCGCCTGCAGACCGAGCGTGGTAGTGAGCAGGATGAGGAGTAGAAAAAGATGTTTCATAGTATGTCATTTATGAGTTGTTGGATATAGGGACGAGGCCAGTCGCGAAGGTGCAGGCGCTGTGCACCGTATTGCATGAGGTCAAGGTCGAGTGGCACCCTGCTTGCTTCGCGACGTCCGCAGCGTTGCTCTGCTGCTTTAAGCTTGGACTGGAGCGTATCAAGAGAAAGGTCAGTGAGGCCTGCCGCCAAGCGGTTCATGTACATTATTCCAGTCCCCTTCACATCGGCTGTCCACAACACGCGACTGAACCGCGCACCAAACAGCAGCGACGCCAACCACTGTGAAGCCCACTGAACATGGGGGGATTGAAGACTATTGGAACCGATGGAGACGATCACTGGTATCATGGCTGTTGTTTCCTTTCTTTTATTTCTTTTCCTTAATGAAGCCATGGCGGTAGGCATGAAGTAGCTGCCGTAGGTCGTCAATCTGTGCACGCAGTTCCTCACCCTTGTCGGTGTCTGCCACGTGCATGCGGTGGGCGGAAAGCTCGACAAGTTGAGTGGTCGACTTGATATCTGTACCCTTGCGGATAGCATCAGAGGCACTCGTGAACGGTTCGTGCTGCACCAACTGGAAACCGCGCGAATGGTAGACAAGTGTGTAGCCAGCAATGCCTGTCTCGCTGTGGTAGGCTTCGGAGAAACCACCATCGATGACCATCAGTTTGCCGTTGGCCTTGATAGGGTTCTCGCCCTTGGAAGCATGGACAGGCACGTGACCATTGATGATGTGGCGGTTGGGACCTGCCACGTGGAAAGCGTCAAGGATGCGGTCGCAGACCTCCTCAGAGTCGCGCAACAAGAAATAGTGCCCTTTCTCCTCCTTGAACGTCTCGCGGTCTGTTAGGAAATAACGTTCAAAGGTGGCCATCTTCGACTTGTCAAACAGGGGAGAATCTTTGCCACACCAGAGGTAGAGGAAATAGTCTATGGCATACTGCCGCTGCTTCGCCTCCGTGTCAGCGTTGAAGGCTGAGCGAACCATCTGACCAATCCGGGACATCAGCTCCATACCGCTGTAACGCTCACCAGGACAGAGCGTCACCTCCTTTAGCGTGCCATCGGCATTGAGCGGACAGGAGGCATGAAACAGCAGGTTGTGGTTGCTGACGTTGTACATACAACCATGGGAGAGCAGCATCTTGACGTGCTTGTGGAGCTTCTCGCTGACACGGAACGAGTGATGGAGCTTCTTCATCAACTGCGCCTCTTCTGCCGTCAGCTCGTAGACAGGGCTACTATTTGCTGGTGTAACGATGGTGGGGAAGCGACAGGAGGTCATGGCGTAGGGCTTGCCTCCGAGGGTACATGTACCGCGCTCATAGTCAACGGCTTCAAGCAGGCAGCGCTCTTCCATGCCCCATTCCAAGCGGCGCTTGAAGATGGCAGCCTCGGTCTTGAACTGGATGATGGTGATGGCCTTGTGCATCAGTGCCGTGAGATGCATGGACTTCTCGTCCAGTCGCGAACCCTTGAGCAGGATGGGTTGGAACTCTGTGCAGGGGTCGTCGCCGTAGGTCTCTATGGCGAAGGTGGCCAGTGGCACGAGGTTGATGCCGTAGCCTTCTTCCAGCGTGGCTAAGTTAGCATAACGCAGGGAGAGACGCAGCACGTTGCAGATACACGCGTCATTGCCTGCTGCAGCCCCCATCCACAAGATGTCGTGGTTGCCCCACTGGATGTCCCATGAGTGGTAGTGGCGCAGGGTGTCGAGGATAATGTGGGCACCAGGGCCGCGGTCAAAGATGTCGCCAAGGATGTGGAGCTGGTCGATGGCTAACCGCTGGATGACGTGGCAGAGGGCAATGATGAAGTCGTCAGCGCGCCCTGTGGAGACGATGGTGTCTACTATCACGTTGACATAGGCAGCCTTGTCATTGTCGTCGGTGCGCTCATGGAGCAATTCCTCGATGATATAGGAGAAGTCCTCGGGCAGGGATTTCCTCACCTTCGAGCGCGTGTATTTACTGCTGACATCACGGCAGACAGCCACCAACCGATGGATGGTGATGTGATACCAGTCTTTTATATCGTGCTCAGCAGCCTTAATCAGTTCTATCTTCTGCTCTGGGTAGTAGATGAGGGTGCAAAGCTCGCGCTGTTCCTTGTCGCGCACATCGCCATCGAAGAGCTCGCCCACCTTGCGACGGATGTTTCCAGAGGCATTCTTCAGCACATGCTGGAAGGCTTCACTCTCTCCGTGCAGGTCGGCAAGGAAATGCTCAGTGCCCTTCGGCAGGTTGAGTATGGCCTCAAGGTTAATGATTTCCGTGGAGGCTGCAGCGACGGTCGGAAAGGTGTGGGACAGCAGTTGCAGATAGTGCATGTCGCGGTTGGCGGTAACGGGTTCGTGGGTCATATCTTCAGATGGTTTTTGAGTTGTCGCTTGATGTTTCGTGTGGTGCGGTCGTTGAGGGGCGCAACGGGCATGAAACCTTCGTCCAGTTCGGTCTCTTCCTGCATGACTTGCATCAATCGTCGCGCTGTCTTCAACAGGTGGAGTTCCGCTAACCGCTCGGCCAAAGCTTCCTCGTCGCAACCGTGGTCACGTAGTTCTTTGTCTAACTCGCACAGGTGACAGATTGTTAGACGGTTGTGGACTGTTAAGTGGTGCAGGTAACGAAAGGTTTTTACCAGTCGTTGGTTCTCACTGACGAAGCTCATGCCGATGGTTTCTTCAATGCCTTTCGAGGGTTGGTAGTCGTCAGGAAGGAAGGGCTGTGGCAGGTTCGGGTCGGGCATGGGACAGTCGCACTGCAGGATGCGGATGCCACGCTCCACGACGGTTTCTATCTGTTCCTGTCGCGCAAAGCAGTAAATCTGTCGCCACGCTTCCTTATCCAAACGGGGTGGCGTATAGTGGTCGGGTAGACGCAGCCAACGGATGTCGCGCGTAGTTCCAGCCTTGATGGCTAAACGCAGTGCAGAGACAGTCTCTTGTTCCATCAGCTCCAGGGTGTTGCTGTCCATGATGCGTCGATACAGTGTCGCTAACTGACGCACGGTTTCCTCGGGAGTGATAGAACTGGTTATTAGTGGGTTGCGTACCACGACAGTGCGGCTGTTCCAGCCTAAACGGTAAAGGCATTCTGTTTCCATCGAACCCTCGACAACGACGGCATAGGCACGGCTGACCATGCGGTGCTGGAAGAGTATGCGCTTAGGCAGTTTCTCTTTCCAAAAACGCTGCTGAAAAATCCAAGGCTCTAACTGTCCGTGGGGAGAGAGCACAAGGCGCGTGCCACGACGGCTGACTTTTGCATACAGACGCGCTGCTGATGGACGCCAACAGCCGTGGACATGAAGGATGTCAATGTCAACCGACTGGAGAATCTGTTTAGCCTCTTGACGGTCAGCGGCGAAGAACATGGCCGTCTCATGGAAGGACACCCTGCCGAGCATGGCCACGTATTGCGCGGTCATGGGGTCGGACTGTTCGTAATAATGAAGGATGTTCATGAGACGATGTTGTAGTTATTTGCGGATAAAATCCTGACGATCTGCCCACCAGTGCTTGCAGATGAACCAAGCATTCTGCCACACGGTGCGAACTTCCAGCCATGGTGCTTTCCACCAGGCGATGTGCTCATCGAACTGGCGACAAGCGGAAAGGAAGAAGATCAGTCGAAGGCTTAGCGTCAACAGCAGGGCAACGGCTGCTGCTGCCCCCACCAACGCGTTTTCTGTCTGTGCTGCCCACGCGAGTGATGCCAAGGGAAGCAACCATCCTATATGGAGCATCCACTGGTCGGTGTTGAACAGCAGCCTGTTAGCCGTTCCGCGCTTCATATGCTTGCGACTTTCCAAATAGTAGAGGTGCTCATAGAGCCACGTCTTAGGGGAAGGACATTGCTGGCGCAGCACTGCCCGTGTGTCGTAGACAAAAGCGGTGCGACCACGGCGAGACATCTCGTTGACGATGAAGTCGTACTCCCCACGCAGGTACAGCAGGTTGCGCAGAAAACCATTCTGCCCAACAAAGGCGGCCTTGCGGAACATCAGGTTTGCTCCAACATTACGGTAGGCCGTGCCGTTCTGCATGCGCCGCAACTGGTAGCACAATGCTTGAAGGCGGTCATAACGCCAGTAGGACGGTGTGTCAGGCGTGTAACCCGTATAGCCCATGACCAGATCGTGGTCGTCGTCAGCACACGCACCCATAGCTGACAACCAGCCGTCGCTCGTGGGGCGGCAGTCCACGTCGGTGAGTAGTATCCAGTCTCCTTTCGAGGCTTTGATGCCAATGGTGAGTGCCAATTTTCTCCGACTGACATAGTGGCTTGACGCAGGCACAAACGTGGTGTACAGGCGCGGATATACAGCCTTGAGTCGGGTCAGCACATCTTGCGTATCGTCCGCTGACGACTCATCAACGACGATGACTTCCCAGTCTCCCTCGTAGTGCTGGTTCAGCAGCAAGGGCAACTGTTCTTCCAATTCGCAGGCGTTGTCGTGGACAGCGATGACGATGGAAACAGAGGGCGCAGCCCCGTCCTCACCGTCAACCAGTTTGCGGCGAGGCCTTCTGGCCAGACTGCTGAACCATGGAGTGACGACAGCCAACAGCAGAAGTAGGGCTGAAACAACGATGGATAGATTGTCGAAGAAAACGGTCATAATGAATTGATAATATTTGGTTTACAGCTCTTCACTCGTGTACCCTTTCGGCAACGGGCGACAGTTGTATTGTGAGGCCATGATTTCGCCGTAGGCACCAGCCGAACGGATGGCTATCAAATCGCCCCGGTGACATTTGTTCAAGTCCACCTGTTTGGCGAAGACGTCGCTGGACTCGCAAATCGGCCCCACCACGTCGTAGGTGTCTGCAGGCTCTTCGCTGGAGAGGTTCTCTATCTTGTGGTAGGCTTGGTAGAGTGCTGGGCGAATCAGGTCGGTCATACCAGCGTCGATGATGGCAAACTGCTTCGCTGTGCCCTTCTTTATATATAAGGTACGCGCGATAAGACTACCGCAAGGGGCAACAACAGCACGCCCTAACTCAAAATGTAGGGTCTGACCAGGGCGCAACCGCAACTTCTTGGCATAGACGTTGAAATACGCCTTGAAATCGGCCATCGGCACACGGTTCGGGTGATGGTAGTCAATGCCGAGTCCGCCACCTACGTTGATGTTCTCCAACAATACGTGGTGTCTTTCCGCCAGGTCTTGCAACTCGTTGATTCTATTGCAGAGTGCCTCGAAGTCTCCCATGTCGAGAATCTGGCTGCCGATGTGGAAATGGAGACCGACAAGCTTCACGTGGGACATCGCCGATGCTTCCTCGATGCAGTTGAGCATATCGTCCATGGCAATGCCGAACTTGTTCTCGGCCAAGCCTGTGGTGATATTGGCGTGGGTGTGCGCACCGACATTGGGATTGATGCGCAGAGCGATGCGAGCCGTCTTCCCCTTGGCTGCGGCCAGTGTGTTGATGACCTCCAGTTCGGCCATGCTCTCCACGTTGAAGGCAAAGATGCCAGCGTCCAGTCCGAGGTCTATTTCCCAGTCGCTCTTGCCGACACCAGCGTAGACAATCTTCGAGGGTGGAAATCCTGCTTTGAGTGCCGCTTCTATCTCGCCACCACTCACGCAGTCAGCGCCCAGTCCTGCTTCGCGGATGATGCGGAGCAGTCGCGGATTGGCATTGGCCTTTACGGCGTAGTGCACAGAGAAGGCTTCGTGGTGTGCGGTCTCTTGTCGAATGGTCTGCAAGGTCTGCCGTAACAACTCCGTGTCGTAGTAGTAGAATGGCGTGCGGAGTTGCTGGAACTTGTCGATGGGAAATTGTCCTTTTGTCATTGTGTTGTGTGTGTTGCCTGGTGTTTATTTGTTGAACAGCGTGTCACTCAAACTTTGGAGCGCGCGCTTCTTGTCTTCCTCGCGGATGAGGAAGGAGATGTTGTAGTTGGAGCCTCCGTAGCTGACCATGCGCACGGGGATGTTCTTCATTGCCTCGAGGGTCAGTGTTTCGAAGCCAATGTTCGACCAGTCGAGGTCGCCCACGACGCAGATGATGCACATGTTGGTGTCTACGGTCACGGTGCCGTATTTCTTCAACTCATCAACGATTTCACCGAGATGGGCAGAGCTGTCGATGGACATGGACACACCGACCTCCGAGGTGCAGACCATGTCGATGGGGGTCTGGTAGCTCTCGAAAATCTCGAAGACCTTGCGGAGAAATCCGGTGGCCAAGAGCATGCGGCTCGACTTGATTTTGATGGCAATGATGTTGTCCTTGGCAGCCACAGCCTTTATCTTTCCGTACTCCGTGTGGTTGGAGATGGTAGTGCCTTCAGCTTCTGGGTCCATCGTATTAAGCAGTCGCACGGGAATGCCCGCGTATTTAGCTGGCTGCACGCAGGTGGGGTGGAGGATCTTCGCACCGAAGTAGGCTAACTCTGCAGCTTCCTCGAAATGGAGCTGGTGCACGGGCTGTGTCTTGTCCACCACGCGTGGATCGTTGTTGTGCATACCGTCAATGTCCGTCCATATTTGGATTTCCTCGGCTTGTAGGGCTGCTCCGATGAGCGACGCTGTGTAGTCAGAGCCGCCGCGCTGCAGGTTGTCCACCTCGCCGTAAGCGTTACGGCAGATGAAGCCCTGCGTGATGTAGACCTGGTTGCCTTCGTTCTTCTCCATGATGGCAGCGAGCTTCTCGCGGATGTAGCTGGGGTCAGGCTCGGAGTTCTTGTCCGTGCGCATGAAGTCGAGCGCGTTGAGTAGCACGGCCTTAATGCCTTGCTCTTTCATATAGTTGACCACCATATTGGTGGACATCATCTCTCCCTGTGCCACGATGCTTTTCTCCTCGAACGAGGTGAACAGCTCCTTGGTGAACGAGCGCAGGTAGTTCATCTCCGAGACGATGAAGTCGCGAGTGGTCTGCTTCATCTCGTCTGTGGAGTAGAGCTCTTCGATGTGCCTCATGTATTTCTTTTCGAGCGCGTTGATGACCTCGTTGGCTCCCTCGGGATTTTTCTTGTAGAGGTAGTCAGAGATTTCCACTAAAGCGTTGGTCGTTCCAGACATGGCTGAGAGGACGACGAAAACGGGTTGTCCGGACTTGGTGACCAGACTGACAACTTCCTTCATGCGGCTGGGCGAACCTACTGACGTGCCGCCAAATTTCATTACTTTCATGGTTGTATCTTTTTTTGTTCTTTGTTCGTTTGATGGTGGCTCTGTGCGGTCATACGGACAGGTCTTCGCGCACTTCATAGCCACTGTCGTGTGGGGCTTCGTCTGCGTTGGTCTCTATCTCTTCTTCGGTGGCCGTCATGGTTGAGCTGCTGTTGTTGACGACAGGTTCAAGGCGCAGGTCTTGACAGTGGTAGATGGTGCCAGGAAACTCCTTCAGCAGCGCGACGTTGTGGGTAGTCATGACCACTGCTGTGCCTGCCTTGGTGAAGGTTTTCAGCAGTCGCACG
>CAVAIX010000091.1:0-8378 GCA_963588695.1 Bacteroidaceae bacterium
TCTCGGCTCCCTCTGGCAGTGGCAAGTCCACCATCGTGCGCTGGCTGATGGAGCAGCATCCAGAGCTACGGCTCTACTTCTCCGTGTCCTGCACCAGCCGTCCACCACGCGGCACGGAACAGAACGGCGTGGACTACTTCTTCCTTCAGCCCGATGAGTTCCGCCGAAAGATTGCCGACGGTGAGTTCTTAGAATACGAGGAGGTTTACACTGACCGCTTCTACGGAACGCTCAAGGCGCAGGTGGAACGCCAGCGCGAGGCTGGACAAAACGTGGTGTTCGACGTCGACGTGAAGGGCGGTGTCAACATCAAGAAATACTACGGCGACGAGGCCATGAGCCTCTTCGTACAGCCACCATCTGTCGACGAGTTGCGCCGCCGCCTCGAAGGGCGCGCTACCGATACGGCCGAGGCCATCCAGCAGCGGCTGGACAAGGCCGAATACGAACTGACCTTTGCTCCGCAGTTTGACCATATCGTGGTCAACGACAACCTCGAAACGGCCCAGCAGGAGACACTCCGGCTGCTCAAAGCCTTCATCGGATGAAGCACGTCGGGGTCTTCGGAGGCTCGTTCAACCCCATCCACTGCGGACACGTGGCACTGGCAGAAGCGGTGCTCCGACAGACACAGACAGACGAGATCTGGTTCATGGTGTCGCCACAGAACCCGCTGAAGCAGCAAGACGAACTACTGGACGACCGACAGCGGTTGGCACTGGCAGAGAAAGCCCTTGCAGGACACCCTCGCATCCAGGTCAGTGACTATGAGATGCACCTGCCTCGGCCCTCCTACACGTGGAACCTGTTAGAGGCGCTGTCTCGCGACTTCCCCGACCACGCGTTCTCGCTCATCATCGGGGGCGACAACTGGGAATGTTTCAATCGCTGGCATCGTGCCGACGACATCCGACGGACATATCCCGTAATGGTCTATCCGCGACCTGGCAGCACCATGGACGCTGCGCCAAGGGAAGACGACAAAGGACTGACCGTCATCGAGGCGCCGCTCCTCAACGTATCGAGCACTGCCATTCGAAGGCGCGTCCGCCAAGGAGAGGAGATCTGCGGCATGGTGCCAAACTGCATCATCTGCGACGTGGAGCGACTCTACCGACAACGAACAGAAACTGAAGACCGAAAATAAAAAAAAAGAGAATATATCATCATGGAGAAACTATTGCGACTACTCAGCATGCTCTGGCGACCTGTCCAGTACAACGCATCCTTCTTCGTCTTTATGTATGCGCTGGGCTATTACTGTACGCAAACCGAGGTACGACTGCACCTGCGCGGTGCCGTCCCCTACGAACTCTCCGCCGTGGAACTGTTCTTCGACCTCTACCTGCTGTGTGCCGTGTTGGCCGTCATTCCGTGCAAGGTGCGCCGCGTAGTTCGAGGCCTCCTCGCCTTCGTGCTCTACGCCGTGGCCTTCATCGACCTGTTCTGCTACGTGCACTTCGAATCCACGCTGACACCCACCATGCTGATGCTCTGCTTCGAAACCACGGGACGCGAAGCTGGTGAGTTCGTCCGTTCCTACCTCGGTTGGGACATCATCACCTCGAAGACAGGCATCGTGTTGCTCTTGGCCGTACTCCACGTGATATGGGCAGTAGTGGCCTACCACCGCAGACACAGCAGGATGGCTGGACCGAGACTGGCTCCGCCCGTGGCATGGACGCTCTGCACACTGGCTGGCATCGGGGCTTTTGCCCTGTTCGTCTACTGCGGTTCGTGCTGTTTGGACAACAAGATGGCCACCGTGCGACTGATGAGCAAGCACAACCTCGGCGAGGTGGAGCACGAGCTGACTCGGAAAGACTGCGCCAACCTCTATCTTCCCGTCTACCGACTGGTGTTCAGCCTCTATGCCAACCGACTGGCCGCCCAGCAGATTGACCGTCTCGTGGCCACCTCCGAGAAGACCACTGTGGAGGGCTGCGACTTCCGCAGTCCGCAGATCGTCCTCATCATCGGTGAGAGCTACAACAAGCATCGCTCCCAACTCTACGGCTACCGCCGCCCCACTACCCCACGGCAGTTGCAGCGCATGCAGGACAGCACCCTCGTAGCCTTCACCGATGTGGTAGCTCCGTGGAACCTAACTAGCTTTGTCTTCAAACATATGTTCTCGCTCCATAACATCGGCGACGAGGGCGAGTGGTGCGACAGTCCGCTCTTCCCCGAGCTGTTCCGCAAGGCTGGCTACCACGTGACGTTCCTCACTAACCAGTTCCTACCAAAGTCGGGCGAGGCGGTCTATGACTTCAGCGGCGGCTTCTTCCTCAACGACCCTACACTGAGCCACGCCCTCTTCGACGAGCGCAACGACCAGCTCCACCGCTACGACGAGGATCTGCTCAAGGACTACGACAATATGGTGGCCAAGAAACGCTACCCCCACCAGTTGACCATCTTCCACCTCATGGGTCAGCACGTCGACTACCGCGCCCGTTTCCCGATGAAAACGCGTCGCAAGTTCACACCAGCCAACTACTATCAACGCGACGACCTCTCGCCCCAGCTGCAACAGGTCAATGCCGACTACGACAATGCCGTGCTCTACAACGACTCGGTGGTGGATCAGATTATCCGCCGCTTTGAGAAGGAGAACGCCATCGTCATCTACGTGCCCGACCACGGCGAGGAGTGCTTCAACGACAACACGTCCTTCTACGGCCGGATGCATTCCGCCGACATCAACTACCGCTTGGCCCGCGAGGAGTTCGAGATTCCCTTCTGGATCTGGGCTTCCGATGAGTACCGCATGACGCATCCCTACGGATGGAGTGCCATACGCGCCTACCGCCACCGCCCCTTCATGACTGATGCTCTGCCCCACACGCTGCTCTTCTTGGGCGGCATCCGTTCCAGCTACTACCGCAAGGAATACGACCTGCTCCATGTCGACTACAATACGAAACGGCCACGGTTGCTGAAGATGACAACGGACTACAACAAACTCGCAAAGACCCCACGCCAATGAAGAACACCCCTACGCTCCTGACGCGTTCCGAGTGTGCAGCACTGCGCGGACTGGCCATCATCGCCATCGTACTCCACAACTATTGCCACTTCATCGGGTCAATAGTCAAGGAGAACGAGTACTTGTTCTCGGCCTCCAATAATCTTCGGCTCATGCAGGTATTAGAGCATCCCGACAGTCTGCTCCCCGTCCATCTCCTCTCCTACTTCGGCCACTACGGTGTACCCGTGTTCCTCTTCCTCAGCGGTTTTGGTCTGGTCATGAAATATGAGAGTGGCGACGCACGTCCCGACTCATGGACGCGTCGACTGTCCTTCGTCCGCTACCACTACCTCAAGTTGCTGCGTATGCTCATCGTGGGCTTCACCGCCTTCCTCATCGTCGATGCTGTCACGCCTGGGCGTTTCCATTTCCACTGGGACAACGTCGTGGCGCAGTTGCTCCTGTATATCAACCTGTTGCCTGAACCCAACAAAATCATCTGGCCTGGCATCTACTGGTTCTTCGGACTGATGATGGAGCTGTACGTGGTCTACCGTCTACTGCTCTACCGTCGCCACTATGGATGGACGGTAGCCTTGATGACCCTCTGCTGGTTACTCCAAGCCTTTTGCACGCCCGAGGGCGAGACCCTCAACCGTCTACGCTACAACTTCGTGGGCGGTATGGTACCCTTCGGAATGGGCATTCTCTGGGCACGCTTCGAGCGTTGGCGCAAAGTGTTGCCCCTTATGGGACGGGGCGCATGGACGGCTGTCCTAATAGTAGCCTTGCTGTTGTTGTTTACCATGAGTCTGTCGTTCCAGACGTGGCTCTGGGTGCCTGTCGTAGCCGTGGTGGGCAGTGTGGCCTTCGTCAAGAGCGTACCTTTAACTGTTAGCCGTCTTTTAGTATGGCTCGGTGGACTCTCTGCCGCCATGTTCGTGGCGCACCCCATCATCCGTAAACTCTTCATCACCGTGGCGTGGCGCGGCGACATCTACGACGGTTTGATGCTGTATGCCGTCGTCGTCATCGGTGCGTCGTGGGCTGTGAAGCAGCTGATAGCCCGTATTCCACAACCGAACAAGCCCCAATAGTATGCAGGTCAAGGACATCGAACTGGCCAATATCAGCCGCTTCCGCGGTGAACTGATGGGAGCTGCCATGCTCTTCATCATCCTCTTCCATGTAGGACTGCCGCGCTCCGATGCCTTCTTCGGTCTGCGGCGCTGCGGCAATATCGGAGTCGATATGTTTCTGTTCCTCAGTGGCGTGGGACTATGGTTCTCGTGGGTCAAGCATCCTTCTGTCCGTAGCTTCTATCGTCGCCGTCTGCTCCGCATCCTGCCAGCATGGCTCATCATGTCCTCTCTGTATTACATTCCGCGCTTCAATCCGCAGACAGGGAGCATCATAGACCTCATAGGCAACATCACCATCAACTGGAATTTCTGGCTGCACGACGAGTTGACCTTTTGGTATATTCCTGCCATCATGATGCTCTATCTCTGGGCACCGCCCTATATGCGGCTCATCACCAAGCATCCTGTCTACCGCTGGTCGGTGGTGCTGATGGTAGTGTGGTGTGTCATGGTACAATGGGTCACTCCAGTACATCAAGCCGTGGGGCATCTCGAGATTTTCTGGAGTCGTGTACCCATCTTCTTCCTCGGCATCAACCTTGGCGAGGCAGTGCGCCGCGAAGTGCGCATCGATGGGGCTGCCGTGTGGTTAGCTCTAGTCACGTTCGTGGCGTGCTTCGCCTCGTGCATTTATCTGGAACAAGTGTCACACGGACGTTTCCCGCTCTTTGTGGAGCGCATGATTTACATCCCCCTGACACTGACCGCCATACTGCTGCTCAACAGGGTGTTCCGGCGAATGCCACAGCGCATCAACCGCTTCTGTGCGTTCTTCGGCGGACTGAGTCTGGAGGCTTATCTCATCCACAACCATTTCGTCATGGCATGGCTTGCCGCGTATCATCTGGGCTATTGGCCTACGGCGCTGCTGACCGTCGTACTGACCATTCCGCTGGCGTGGTTGCTTCATCAACTGGTAAAACGACTGACGATATGGCTGTGAACGAAGTGGTGGTCTACGATTTCGACGGGACGCTGACCAAGAGCGACTCGCTATTAGGGTTCATCCGCTACACCTGCGGTCTGTGGCCGATGGTGTTTGGTTTCCTGCGCCATCTGCATTTGCTGGTGCTGATGACCCTGCACCTCTATCCCAACTACAAGGCCAAGCAGAAGGTGTTTGCCTTTTTCTTCCAGGGGATGGACATCCAGCAGTTTGACGACTACTGCCGCCACTATGCTGCCACCCACCGTAGTATCCTGCGCAAAAAAGGCATTGCCACACTGAGACAGGACTACCAGACTGGCCGCCAGGTGGTCATCGTCAGTGCTTCGATTGACAACTGGGTGCAACCCTTCTTTCCTAACATCCTCGTACTGGGCACACAGGTGGAGGTGGTTGACGGACGACTGACAGGTCGCTTTCTGACTCCCAACTGCTATGGTCAAGAGAAGGTGCGCCGCCTGTTGGAACACTTCCCCGACCGTAGCCAATACCATCTGACCGCCTACGGCGACAGTCGTGGCGACCGCGAGATGCTGGACTTTGCCGACGAAGCCCACTATAAACCGTTCCGCCCATGAGAGAGAGAAATGTAGAGAGAACCCTCGTGGCGGTGGTGGCGCTGTTGCTATTGGTACTCAATGTACTGATGGTGGCCAAGTACGATGCGGACTTTTCCGTCATGGCCGACGACTATGCCAAGCGACTGTCGTACCTCTTCCACGTATCAGGATTCGACCCCAACAACTATGCGATACTGACCGAGTGGGGCATGAGGTATGACGTGCTGCGCCATCCGCTACTGCCTTATTTCATGGCGTTGCCAGCCTCGGTCAACGCAGCGATTGTATCGCTCTTCGGCATCAACGCAGCCCTGTATCTCTCGGCGGCGATGAGCTGGACGTGTGGATTGGTGTCGGCTGTGCTTCTCTACCGCATCCTGCAGCGCATCGTAGGTGCGGCAGCGGAAGACGCAGCCCTGCTGACCCTGTTGTTCTTCAGCTTCGCCTACATACAAGTCACATTCTTCGTACCCGACCATTTCAATCTCTCACTCTGCCTCATCCTGCTTGCACTCTACCTCATCGGACGGGCGACAAAGGAGCACCGTCTATTGAAGCCGTGGCAAACGGTGGTGCTCTTCGTGTTGACGGCAGGTGTGACACTGACCAACGGCCTCAAGGTACTGGCAGCCGAATGGGTTGCCCGAGGACGAGATTTCTTTCGATGGCGTTTCTTCCTCCTTGCGGTGGTCATTCCATCGGCATTGATATTGGGAGCAGGACTGTTAGAGGAGCGCGTTTATGTCTACCCCAAGCAGCAGGCGCAGCAACGCTATTTTGAAGAGCACCGAGCGGAGATGTTAGCGAAGGCGCGGAAAGACCACCAACGCTACAAGCACGCACCGTGGGTCATCCACAAGGGAAAGGCACTGGGACAGGGTGCCCTGCTCCGGTGGACCGACGTGTCCACCTCTCGTTGGGACACCATAACGGAAAACCTCTGTGGCGAGTCCATCCAGCTCCATGAGCGATACGTGCTGGACGACGTGCTGACGAGTTATCGACCTGTACTGCTAAAATACCAGTCACCATGGCGCTATGCCGTCCCACTGCTGTTGTTCCTGCTGTTTGCGGCAGGCATCTGGGCTGGGCGCAGCCAGCGACTGATGTGGATGTGTCTGTTGGGCATCGTCCCCGATGCCATGATGCACCTCGGACTGGGCTTTGCCATCAACGAGGTGTATATCATGTCGGCTCACTGGCTCTACGTCGTACCCATCGCCCTGTCGTTCCTTCTTCTGCGGGTCAACACCCAGTGGTTAATGATGTTGCGGTTCGTGATACTGACACTGACGATATATCTGCTGTGCCATAACCTGAGTCTGATAACAGAATGGATGCAGCAGCCCCCAGTCTCAACGGCCTTCTGGTATGAGTAGGCGGAAGGGTGTATGTATTTGAAAAAGAATTAAGGTATGAAAAGAATATTAAAGGAGATTTTCTGGATTCGCAAGGAGGAACGATGGCACGCCCTCGTGGCTCTTGCGATCATCGTGTTGCTCAACGGCCTATTCATAGCGCGCCTGTCGCCGCTCTTCATGCAGGAAGGCTTCGGTCCCTATTGGAAGGTATTCCTACACGAGTTCCATCTGTCGGGCTACGACCCGCTGACCTACTTAGGCGTGACTTACTGGAACATGGTCTACAACGTCTTCCGCCATCCACTGTTGGCTTCCTTCATCTGGCCGCTCTACCTGCTCAACTGTGGGCTGAGTGGCTTAACGGGTGTCAACTGCGTGCAGTATGTCGTGGCACTACCTGTCGTGTTATCCTCGCTGTATTCCTACCTGTTCACCTTCCGTATTCTACGGGAGTTCTTCAGTCTCTCCGTGACCGATGCCACCCTGCTGTCGGTCTATTATTTCTCCATGGCCTACATCCTGCTGTCAGTCATCGTGCCCGACCACTTTACCATTTCGATGTTTCTGCTGTTGCTCACCATCTATGTCTCGGGACGTTGCATGAAGACCGGTCGGCATCTGACGTGGTGGCAGACCGCCTTGCTGTTCACCGTTACCGCCGGGGTGACGCTGAGCAACGGCATCAAGACGTTCCTCGCCGCCCTACTGGTCAACGGCAGGGGATTCTTCCGTTGGCGACACTTATTGCTCGGGGTATTGCTGCCTGCGGCACTGCTATGGGGCATCTCAAAATGGGAATACCGCACCTTCGTCTGGCCGAAGGAACAAGCCCGTGCGATCAAGAAACAGCAAGAGGCCGAACAGCAACGGCGCTTCGTAGCGTCACTGTCCGTTGGGGAACGCCAAAAGATGGAGGAAAAGCAACGGCAACGCAACAACGTGCTGGCGCGGCAGGCCGCCAAGACGGGCAAACCGATGAAGAAAGTGGGGTTCCTCAGCTGGACCGACACCACCACGTCGCGCACAGAGACCATCTACGAGAACCTGTTTGGTGAGGCTATCCAGTTTCATCGGCAACATTTCTTAGGCGACACACTGGTGTTCCGCCCGGTCTTTGTACGCTATGATTGGTGGGGCTGCTATGCGGTGGAGGCTGTCGTTGTATGGCTGTTTATGGCGGGTCTGTGGATGGGACGCCGCAACCGAGTATTGTGGCTGGCTTTGTCCTTCTTTGCGTTTGACATGGGCATCCACCTCGTCTTAGGCTTTGGCATCAACGAGATCTTCATCATGGCTCCCCATTGGCTCTTTGTTGTGCCCTTCGCCACAGCGGCTCTACTGGGACGAGTGCAGGGACGACGGCGGATGGTGTTGCGTGTCCTGCTGGCCGTATTGTCG
>CAVAIX010000092.1:0-8365 GCA_963588695.1 Bacteroidaceae bacterium
AGTAGAAGTCTTTCAGCAGTCCTTGCCATTCCTTGTGGGCATAGTCGCGCAGTCCCCCTTGGTCGGCACAGGTTCTGTTGCCCCAGGTGGTGACCTGTACCCGTGCGTTCCATTCGTACTGATCCTTCTCCGCTGCCGTGGTGCCGAGGCTTCGTGCCGCGTTCGTCCAGTGGCCGAGGCGGAACTCCTCCCGTGTACCGAGCAGTTTGTCCTGCAGCAGGATCATCTCTAAGAAGCGTGCTGCGCTCTTGGAGAAGTCCTTGCGCGCAAAAGCATTGTAGTCAGCGATGGTGCGGAGGTACTGGTGTCGCCCCTGGTCGGCCAAGGCCTGTCGGCAGATGTCCACCAGGTCGTACTCGTAGTTATTGTTGCCCCGGTATTTATCCGCCACGCTGGCGAAGAGGACGGCCGCCTGTCGCGTGTCGTCCGGGTCGTAGTAGTTGCGCATCTTCGACCAGCTGGAGGCCTGGAAATTATTCAGGGAGGGTCGACCGCAGAAGATGCTCTCGTGGGGACCCTGTTGGTTGTTGCCCAACGGACAGTTGTAGATGCTCCGTATCAGGATATCCCATGCCCGTTCGATGGCTGCGTCGTGTGCACCGTAGCGTGCGAAGCAGTACTGGCGTATCCAGTCCTCCTTCGTGAACCGTTCTGGTCGCCAGGGCAGTTCACTCATCAGTTCGAACATGACCGGGTTGTTCTCCGAACCCTCCATGGTGAAGCCGATGCCCCGGCGGTTGCCCCGAGGTTGGTAGAAGTTGTTGATGAGCTGGTCCATGCGACCGTGCAGTCCTACGTTAGCCCCGAAGTTCTCCAGCAGGCAGAACAGCCAGCCATGCTGTCCGTAGCCTCCCTGTCGTTTCCAGATGGAGGGGATGCCGAACATCGGGCGGCACTCCGAGAAGAGGTCGAGGATGAGCAGGTCGCCCACCTTCAGGTCGCGTATCATCTGTGGGCGCGGGTTCTCCGTCCACCCCTGCACCACCCATGTCGCTTTCGGGTTGGTGCGCTTCATCGCCGCCATCAGCGCCTGTCCAGCCTTGGCGTAGTCGATGGCCGCGTCGTCGTTGCTCTCATGGAACGGATCCATGGAGTAGTAGTCGGCCTTGCCGAACAGTCGCGTCAGTTCCTTATAGTAGAGGTCGGCAATCTCCGCGAAGCGACTGTCCGTCGGTAGCAGGTTGGAGGGGCGCTGGTAACCGTTCCAGCGTCCACCATCACTCACGTTGAGTCCTAACTTCTGTTTCGCGTCGTGGGGCATCATACCGCTGTAGCCCGGCTGTACTGGGTGCATGCCCCATGCCTTCATGTCGGCGAGGATCCGTTTCTGCAGTGTCTCCTGCTGTTTATACCAGGAGAGGGGCAGTGGACCGCCCCATCCCTCGAGGTTGTTCATTGCCCACCAGGCCAAGAAGGCCGGACCGGCAATGAACTGTCCAATCTCCTCTTCCGAGTAGCCTAACTTCAGGAGCATGTTACGCCATACGCACTCCTCGCCTACGGCAGCCAACGGCATATTCACACCATGCAGTGCCATCCAGTCGATCTCCTTCTGCCAGCGCTTCCAGTCCCAGAACGCCATGGAGTAAGAGAAGGTGCAGTAGTTGAAGTCATAGCGCAGGGTGAGGTCGGTCTCGTGGCGTTCCTTCTTCGCTACGGCAGGCAACGTGGCAGGCAGCGTGGCCTTCATATTGTTCCAGGTGAGGTGGATGCCAGCATAGTATTTCAGATACCAGTTAAGACCCACGGCGATGTTCACCCACGAGTTGCCCCTTATTATAATAGGTGTAGTGGGTGCTGTTTGGTCAATCTCGAAGAAGTCCTTGTCCTGTTTCACGAGTTCGGTCTTGAACTTCTTGGACGCGCCCTTGTCGATGCGCTCTAAGAGTTGGGTCACGGGATTGGCGGTGGCGGAGACTACTACCAACCAGCAAACCATGCTGATGATAAACGTTTTCATGCGGCTGTATTCTTTATTCTTTAGGTTTCTTTCGGATACAAAAGTACAAAGAAGTGGGCAGAATACGGCAGGAATTAAAAAAAATTGGCTTAATTTTTTGTTAATTCGAGAAAACTTGCTAACTTTGCAACAAGAAAAGACCTAAAAACTAAACAATCTGTCAATGCACTTGAAGCAAATTGTATTATGTTTGATGCTTATACTGGCACTCCCAGCAGTCTGTCTTGCTGGTGTCTACGATATTAGAACGTATGGTGCCAAGGGCGACGGAACGACCGATGATGCGGCTGCCATCCAGAAGGCCATTGATGCCTGTACGGCAGCAGGAGGCGGTGATGTCGTCTTTGCCGCCAACCACGTATTTCTGTCGGGACCGGTGCAACTAAAATCCAACGTGAACATCCTCTTAGAGACCAACGCCGTGTGGAAAGCCAACCCCGACGAGCGCATCTACCGCAAGAGTGCCTTCGGTAAGAACGAGGGTGAGGGTATGATGTGGATATGGGCGAAGGACATCGAGAACCTCTCGTTCTCTGGTCACGGCACCATCCACGGCAACGGCATCCTGTTCATGGGCGAGGAACTCTCCGACAGCTATGCGCTCAAGCCCGTCACCACCTTTGACCCCCGGCCACACGTGCTGACGCTGATTGGTGTGAAGAACCTCAGCATCCGCGACATCACCATCCGCGAGGGAGCCTACTGGACGGTACACCTCATCGGTTGCGATGGGGCGGTGATCGACGGCATCAGCCTGCTTAACAACCTGAAGATACGCAACGGCGACGGCATCGACCTCGACCACAGCAAGCACGTGCGCATTGCCAACTGCCACATCACGAGTGGCGACGATGCCATCTGCTTGAAGAACCGCCGAGAATACGAGGAGTATGGTGCGTGCCACGACATCGTGGTGACCAACTGCGTGATGGAGAGTCGCAGTTGCACGGTGAAGATCGGTAGTGAGAACATGGACTCCATCTATAACGTCACCATCGACAACTGCGTCATCAAGGGTAGCAACCGTGGTCTCGGCATCCAGAACCGCGACGAGGGGACGGTGACCGACGTGGTCTTCTCCAACATCATCTTAGACTGCCGCCTGTGGAGCGACGTGTGGTGGGGAAAGGCCGAACCCATCTATATCACCTCTTATCCACGTGCCAACGGCAACCATAAGGATGCCAACTGGCGCTTCCCCAAGGGACAGACCGTCGGACGGTGTGGCGAGGTGGCTCGCATCTACTTTAACAACATCTACGCCACCTCGGAGAACGGCTGCTTCATCGGCGGCGACACGCCAGACAAGGTGCGCGATATCCATTTTAATAATGTCCACTTGAATCTCAAGAAGACAACCGACTATGCTGGTGGTGTCTACGACAGGAGACCCTGCCGTGGCGACGGCTTCATTCACGACAAGGTGTATGGCATCTATGTGGAGCAGGCCAGCGACGTGAACGTCGAGGGACTGCGGGTGAAGGTCGGACCGGGCATCGCCTACGGCGGCGACAGCTGTGGACTGTGAGGAATGTAACGATACTGTAACGAGAATTTAACCTTGGTGCAACAGGCAGTAACTACCTTTGCACCGCAAATCAAAACAATTATAACCAAAACAAACAAGTTATGCGAATAGTACAAAAGACTATTGGAAGAAGCATGAAGCGAATCTTGTTTTCTTCCGCCCTTCTACTGGTGAGTTCGCTCACGTTTGCACAGAGTAAGGTCAGCGGCACCATCACGGATGCCAATGGCGAACCCCTTGTCGGTGTGAGTGTCCTGGAGGTTGGTACACAGAACGGTGCAGTGACCGACATAGACGGTAACTACACCCTGAACGTGAAGCCCGGTGCCAAGTTGAAGATCTCATACATCGGTTTCACCCCACAGACGGTGACGGCTGGCAACAACAAGAAGACCGTGCTGCAGGAAGACAACACGACCCTGAACGAAGTCGTGGTAGTCGGTTACGGTACGATGCGCCGTAAGGACGTGACCTCGTCCATCACCACGGTGAAGGCAGAAGACCTGAACAGAGGTGTGTTCACCGACCCCGGTCAGATGTTGCAAGGTAAGGTTCCTGGACTCGTGGTTTCTTCTACCGCAGACCCCAACGGTTCTCCTTCGATAACCCTGCGTGGTGCCTCCACGCTCCGTACTGGTGCTATGTCGCCCTACTATGTGGTGGACGGTATTCCTGGTGTGGACATCTCCATCGTGTCGCCTGACGACATCGAGAGCATTGACGTGCTCCGCGACGCTACGGCAACGGCCATCTACGGTTCTAAGGCTGCCAACGGTGTGATTATCATCACCACGAAGAAAGGTGGTGAGGAGAAGACCAATGTGACCTACAATGGCTATGTGGCTTTCGACAAGATCCTCAACACCTACGATGTATGTACTGCTGACGAGTTGCGTCAGTACGCCAAGACCAACAATATCACCTTGAAAGACGGTGGTGCTAATATGGACTGGCAGAAAGAAGTGCTCCGCACGGGTATCAGCCACAACCACAACGTGGGTATCAATGGCGGCAATGGCAAGACCAGCTATATGGTTAGTGCCAACCTCATGAAGCGTGAGGGTGTCATCAAGATGACGGGCATGGATCGTTTCAATGTGCGTTCGCTGGTTTCTACCAAGACGCTGAAGGATCGCCTCACGGTGTCGATCGGTGCTAACATGATGTATGGTAAGCATTTCGGTGTGCCCACGAGCGACGAAGGTGCTTCTGTACTTGATGCCATGAACTACTACTCTCCCACCAATGCTGCTAAGAACGACGACGGCACGTGGACACTGGGTTCTGGTTCGAAGAACTACAACCCGCTGGCACTGATGGAGGAAAATAAGTCTGAGACCATCTGGAAGCGTAACCAGTTTATCGGCAAGACAGCGCTCGAAATCGTAAAGGGCTTATTGTGGAACGTGAACTATTCTTGGAGCAACTACCAGAGCACATACAGTTCTTACAACACCCACAACTCACAGCTTGAGGGTGTCGGCAACAAGAACGGACAGGCTACTCGTAATACCTACTTCGGACGTGAGCAGTCCTTTGAGACCTACCTTAACTACGACCTGCAGCTGGGCAAGCACAAGTTTGGTGCTATGGCTGGTTACTCTTGGGAAGAGAAAAAGAACAATGACGGATTCGGTCTCTCTGTGGAGGGTTACTACAACGATGCCCTCTCGTGGTACAATCTGACCTATGCACAGACCATCCTGGGTGTTCAGAACTCCGTACAGAGTGGCTATCTCGAGAATATCCGCAACATCTCGTTCTATGGCCGTGTCAACTACTCGTTCGACAGCCGTTATATGTTGCAGGCTACCATCCGTCGTGACGGTTCTTCCGTATTCGGTGCCAACCACCGTTGGGGTACGTTCCCCTCTGTATCGGCAGCATGGAATATCACCGAGGAGAAATTCATGCAGAATCAGGATATCTTCGACAACTTGAAACTCCGCGCTGGTTATGGTATTTCTGGTAATGCCATGGGCTTTGACGCATACACCTCTTATGTCACCTACGGTGCTTCTGGTACTTTCGTATATGACGGCAAGACCTACCGTACCTATGGTGCAACGAAGAATGCCAATCCTGACCTGAAGTGGGAGTCGACAGGTATGTTGAACATCGGTCTCGACTTTGCTGTCCTCCGTGGACGTATCAACGGTACAATCGAAGTCTACCACAAGAAGACCAAGGATCTTATCTGGAGTTACCCCGTATCGACGACCAAGTATATCTATGGTTGGATGGATGCCAATGTGGGTGAGATGACCAACAAGGGTATTGAGTTCACCGTGAATGCTGTTCCTGTGCAGACCAAGGACTTCATGTGGAGTACGACTGTAAACCTGTCGCACAACAAGAACACGGTCGACAAGATGCAGAATGACGTGTACAAGACGACCAACCTTACGCAGGGTGACCCGAAGGTAGCTGGTGTGTCCGCTGACGGTTGGACACAGCGTATTATGGAAGGTCAGCCGCTCGGAACCTTCTATACCTATCTGTATGCAGGAACAGTCAACGGACGCTCGGAATACTACGTGCTCGACGAGAACGGCAAGCGCACAGATGAGACGACCAACAACCCCAGCTTGAAAGATCGTGCTATCACGGGTTGCGCTCAGCCCGATTTGAATATGGGATGGAACAACACGCTGACCTATAAGAACTGGAACTTGAATGCATTCATCACCGGTGTGTTCGGCAATGACGTGTACAACAGTTCCCGTGCCCACTATACCAGTGCCCAGATGTTCTCCGATGGAAAGAACGTGTTGAAGGAGTTCCTCTCCAACCCAGCTGGTGATGCTTCTGGCTCACTGCCTTCTGACCGTTTCATTGAGAAGGGAACGTACATCCGTCTCCAGTCTCTGTCTCTGAGCTATACCTTCCGTAATTGTTTCAATGACTGGATTCAGGATTTGACACTGTACGGAACAGCCAACAACCTCTTCACCATCACGAACTACAAGGGACTTGACCCAGAGGTGAACCTCGGTGGCATCGATCCCGGTGTGGACTATCGCTGGAGTCGTTATCCGCACACCCGTACCTTCATGGTCGGTGTGAAGATCAATTTCGGTGGCAGCAAGAAGAAGTAACTGTCAAGTAATAACGTTTAATTAGATTACAAGAATATGAGACTCAATAAATTGATTCTTTCGGCTGGATTGATGGCCGTGGCACTTTCCAGTTGTACCGATTTGGATATCAGTCCGAAGTCACAGTACACAGAAGACCCCAGTAAGAATTCTGGAGTAGATCCCATGATTGTCGTTGAGGCCAAGATGGCCGATGTCTATTACCACCTTGCAGGTACACTGGGTCGTCGTTATATGGAGGCACAATGCCTTGCTTCCGACGAGTTCACAGGACTTGCCTTTGACGGAGGTTATTACGACAGTGGTACTTATGCCCATACAGCATTACACTGCAATACTGCAACGGATGCTTCTACGGGTTGGTACGACGATGTGACGGCAGGTATTACCAAGGCCAATACTATCTTGGAGGAACTGGGAAGCAGCGCTTCCGACGAGATGAAGGCTCCTGCACGTGCCATACGTGCCTACTACACCTGGATTCTGATGGACAGCTACGGCGACGCTCCTATCCTGGAGAGCGTTCCAGCAGAGGGTGAAGTGGTTGCGCGTTCTCCTCGCAAGGAAGTGGCAGAGTGGATTGAGAGCGAGTTGAATGACATTATCCCTGCGCTGACAGAGGATGTGACGGAGAATACCTACGGCAAACCCACCAAATGGATGGCCGAGGCTCTCCTTGCCAAGCTCTACATCAACTGGGCGGTCTATACCGCAGAGTCCGTGGATCAGTATGACGCAGCCACTGCAGCCAACCCCAAACTGGATGCTTGTATTGCAGCTTGCGACGAAATCATCAACAGCGGTAAGTTCAACCTGGGTTCAGTGGACTATCTCCACAAGTTCTCCTACGACAATGGCTGGACGGTTGAGGACTTTATCTACGCCATCCCCTACGATGCACTCAACCTTCAAGGAATGCAATATGCCCGTCCTCGTACGTTCAAGGACATGAAGAATATGTTGCCTAATGTGTACGGTTCAACGGAAAAGTTCACGCAGTCTTTCGGTGGCAACATCGTTGTGACTCCTGAGTTTGCCAAACTCTTCTGCTTGACGGGTGACATCCGCAACTATTGCATTCTCCGTGGAGACGTCTACATCCGCGACCCGAAGACCTTGCTTCCGACAGCAGAGCCTTTCGAGTATAAAGGAACACAGGTACATTACACGGAAGACATCGAACTTATCAAGACTGACAACACGATTGATGTGGGCAATGATTTCAAAGCTTACCAGCAGGGTTGCCACTCCATCAAGTGGTTCACTACCCCCAGTGACTACAACAATGGACGTAACCAGTCTAACGACCTGCCGATTTTCCGTTATGCCGATATCTTGATGATGAAGGCTGAGGCTTTGACCCGTCAAGGAGCAACTGGTGCCAAGGAACTCTTCAACCAGATTCGTTCCTACGCTGGTGCACCGACTATTGCCGCAGAACCTACCTTGCAGGAAATCTACGACGAGCGTGGTCGTGAGTTCTTCGATGAGAACTGGCGTCGTAACGACATGATTCGCTTCGGTCACTTCGAGGACGAGTTCTTCCCGCACTACCAGAACTTCCTAGATGCAAGCTTCGACAAGCGTCACCGCATCTTCCCTGTTCCGCAAACGACACTCGATCTGAACACAGGTTGGGAACAGAACCCTGGTTACTAAGAAACACCATAAGGTATAATGCAAGAAGGGAGCAGCCAACGCTGCTCCCTTTTCTTTCCCCCAGCGCTTAGTAAATTTTACGCTTACAGGAAAGTTTTTCGTATCAGAATGGCATACTTG
>CAVAIX010000093.1:0-8281 GCA_963588695.1 Bacteroidaceae bacterium
CATATATTCTTACTGTTTTAAGATTGCTTTGGTCGGTCAGAGTTTGCGTCGGTCGATGACGCGCTTGGCCTTGCCAGTGGAACGCTCGATGCTGCGTGGTTCGGCCAAGCGCACCTTAAAGCCCAATCCGATGACGCTGCGCAGTTCGGCCTCAAGTTTCTTTTGTAGGCCAACCATAGTCGACATATCGTCGGTGTAGTACTCCTCCTTCACCTCCACCTGCAGTTCGCTGGTGTCGGTGTTGTCCACCCGGTCAACGGTTAGCAGGAAGTGCGGCTCGTATTCTGGTAAAGAGAGGATGACCGATTCAATCTGCGACGGGAACACGTTAACCCCACGGATAATCAGCATATCGTCACACCGCCCAAGAATACGATCCATGCGTACCAAGGTGCGTCCACAGGAGCACTTCTCGTAGTGGAGTGCCGTGAGGTCGTGTGTGCGGTAGCGTAACAGGGGCATACCTTCTTTGGTAAGATGAGTGAAGGTGAGCTCTCCAAACTGTCCTTCGGGCATTGGCTCTCCTGTTTCAGGATTGAGGATCTCGGGATAGAAATAGTCTTCGTTGAGGTGCGTGCCATTCTGGCATTCACATTCGTAGCCCACACCTGGTCCAGAGATTTCGCTCAGTCCATACATGTCGTATGCCTTGATGCCCAGCGAGGCTTCCAGCTTAGTGCGCATCTCCTCCGTCCATGGCTCTGCACCGAAGACACCCACTCGCAGTTTGAATTCGTCGCGCGGCCATTCGCAGTCGCGCAGTGTCTCTGCTAAAAACATGGCATACGAAGGCGTGCTGCAGAGAACGGTGGTTCCGAAATCGTGCATCAGTGTAATCTGCTTTTGGGTGTTTCCGCTTGACATGGGAATGACGCAGGCACCGATATTGGTAGCTCCGTCATGTGCACCGAGTCCTCCAGTGAAGAGACCATAGCCGTAGCTCACCTGAAAGATATCGTTTTTAGACGCTCCGTATGCGGTGAATGCTCGGGAGATGGCCTCCGACCACATGGCCAAGTCTTTGCGGGTATAGAGCACCACGACAGGTTTGCCAGTAGTGCCCGACGAGGCGTGGATACGCACAATCTGGCTCATGGGAACGGCTGCCAGTCCGAAGGGATAGTTGTCGCGCAGGTCGAGTTTATTGGTAAAGGGCAACTTCACGATATCATCGATGTCTCGGATGTCGCCTGGCTCGAGTCCCATTTCCTGAAACTTTCTGCGGTAGAACGGCGTATTGTGATAGACGTAGTCAGCCATTTTGCGCAGACGCTGACTCTGCAGCTCGCGAAGCTGTTCGCGACTCATACACTCTATTGATTCATTCCAGATCATATGGCAGTCTTCATTTGCGGTCACCCTTGGTCTTGGCCCAAAAATCCGTGAGCCAGATGTCAAACACCAGTGTGCTGTATGCTGGGATTACACCGCTGGCAGTCTCACCGTAGGCCAATTGGTAAGGAATCGTCACCTTCCAATGGTCACCTTTATGCATCTTCATCAGTGCCGTGCAGAAGCCGTCTACGAAATCAGAAGGCAGGGGTAGGCGATAGGTTGTGGTGGACGAGCTGTACGACGAGCTGTACTGCGTAATCATGTAGGGAGCCAGTACGTCGGCATCAAACGTGCCTTCAAAGCTTTGATCGAAGACGTAGCCGTCTGCATACGACTTGGAGGGCAACAGGCGTCCGCGGTACTGGATGCAGACAGAGTCAGTATAATAGGGTGACACGGTTCCAGTTCCGCGCTCCACCACGTCGACGAGGATATAGTCAGTCTGCGGAATGGTGAGCGTGTCGGACACGGACCATTTCCGAACGACGAACGAGGTCTCGGTATTCGAGGCGTGTTGCTTATACTGCGTTGCGAAATACTGTTCGTTAGTGGTTTTCCAGTCGACGAATTCCTCTTCCGTGCCGTCTTCCTCGCTGCACGATGCGGCAAGGAAAGGCATCAGGGCTAACAGACCACCTGCGAAAAAAGCCCGTTTAGCGTGTGTCATCATGGTATGGATCTTCATAGTCTGTATGGCGTGTTTACTGTAACTTCTTGAGCAGGCTGACAATGCTCACCTTGTCTTCGATGATGTCGGCCAAATCGCTGATATTGACGCGCTCCTGCTGCATGGTGTCGCGGAAACGGAGCGTCACCTTTCCATCGTTGAGTGAGTCGTGGTCAACCGTTACACAGTAGGGCGTGCCGATGGCATCTTGACGGCGGTAACGTTTGCCGATAGAGTCTTTCTCGTCGTACTGGCAGTTGAAGTGGAACTTCAGGTCGTTAATGATCTCGCGTGCCTTTTCGGGCAGTCCGTCCTTCTTGACCAACGGCATGACGGCCAACTTTACGGGAGCCAGTGCAGCGGGCAGTTTCAGCACTACTCGAGTCTCGCCGTTGTCAAGTTTCTCTTCACAGTAGGAATGGCACATGACGGAGAGGAACATACGATCCACACCGATAGAGGTCTCAATGACAAACGGTGTATAGCTCTCGTTGGTCTGCGGGTCAAAGTATTTGATGCTCTTGCCAGAGAATTTCTCATGCTGAGACAGGTCGAAATTAGTGCGAGAGTGAATGCCTTCCACCTCCTTGAAGCCGAAGGGCATCTTGAACTCAATGTCGGTGGCAGCGTTGGCGTAATGAGCCAGTTTGTCGTGGTCGTGGAAACGATAGTTTTCCGCCCCAAAACCCAGTGCCTGATGCCAAGCCATACGGGTTTGCTTCCATCGGGGGAACCAGTCCAGCTCTGTGCCAGGAGCCACGAAGAACTGCATCTCCATCTGCTCGAACTCCCTCATGCGGAAGATGAACTGTCGAGCCACGATTTCATTGCGAAAAGCCTTACCAATCTGTGCGATGCCAAAGGGTATCTTCATGCGCCCAGTCTTCTGTACGTTGAGATAGTTGACAAAGATGCCCTGGGCTGTCTCTGGGCGCAGGTAGACCTTCATAGAGCCATCGGCACTGGCACCCATCTCGGTGGAG
The DNA here is from genome assembly GCA_963588695.1 of Bacteroidaceae bacterium. GTDB lineage: Bacteria > Bacteroidota > Bacteroidia > Bacteroidales > Bacteroidaceae > Prevotella. Next base: position 2,986 of record CAVAIX010000093.1, read on the forward strand.
AACATCAGGTTGAACTGTCGAACGTCTGTCCAGTTACGCGTACCGCTGATGGGGCAGACGATCTCCTCGTCGAGGATGATCTGCTTCAGTTCGGCAAGATCTGGTCCCTGCATGGCCTTAGCATAGCGTTCGTGGAGGGCATCGCGTTTGGCTACATGCTCCTTCACGCGCTCATTGGTCTCCATAAATTTGGCCTCGTCAAAGGTGTCGCCGAAGCGTTTGCGCGCCTTGGCCACCTCCTTCTGCACCTTCTCATCGTATTTGGCAATCTGATCCTCTATCAGCACATCGGCACGGTAGCGTTTCTTCGAATCGCGGTTGTCGATGAGGGGGTCGTTGAAGGCATCTACATGGCCAGAAGCCTTCCATATCGTGGGGTGCATGAAGATGGCGGAGTCGATGCCCACGATATTCTCGTGGAGTAGCACCATAGATTTCCACCAGTATTCCTTGATGTTGTTTTTCAGTTCCACGCCGTTCTGTCCGTAGTCGTAGACGGCACCCAGTCCGTCATAGATATCGCTACTGGGGAACACGAAACCATACTCTTTACAGTGGCTTACAATTTTCTTAAATACATCTTCTTGTGCCATAATGCTTTTATCTCATTTCAAAAATTATCCGTGCAAAGGTACGAATAAGCGAGCGAAATGCAAAAGGAAAACTCGTTTTTCTTTTCATTTCCAAGCGAAAGTACCTTCGACGCGGAGCATCAGAGGTACGAATAAGCGAGCGAAATGCAAAATAAATTTTGTTTTTTCCTCACTTATTCGTACCTTTGCGAGGAAAAAACATAAAAAGCTTCCATGGACGACGAAATCAAGGACGACGAAATACAAAACGGACAGCAGGCACAGACCGACGACCCTCAAACGGAAGGTCACTCCGACTACAAGCCCATAGACCGCTTTGACGCGGCGGCAGTACACCACCTCAGCGGTATGTACCAGAACTGGTTTTTGGACTACGCCTCATATGTCATTTTGGAACGTGCCGTGCCCCACATCGAGGACGGCCTAAAACCTGTGCAACGGCGTATACTCCATTCAATGAAGCGGATGGACGACGGACGCTACAATAAAGTGGCCAACATTGTGGGACACACCATGCAGTTCCATCCCCATGGTGATGCTTCCATCGGCGACGCATTGGTGCAGATTGGTCAAAAGGATTTGCTCGTTGACACACAGGGCAACTGGGGTAATATTCTCACGGGCAACCGTGCTGCGGCTCCCCGTTACATCGAGGCACGCCTCTCGAAATTCGCCCTCGACACGGTGTTTAACCCCAAGACTACAGAATGGCAGATGTCCTATGACGGGCGAAACAAGGAACCCATCACCCTGCCCGTCAAGTTTCCGTTACTTTTAGCACAAGGTGCGGAAGGCATTGCAGTGGGGCTGTCGTCGAAGATCCTGCCCCACAACTTTGTTGAGTTGTGCGATGCGGCCGTCAGCTACCTGCACGGCGAGGAGTTTCACCTCTATCCCGACTTCCCCACAGGTGGTTCCATCGACGTGTCGAAATACAACGACGGACAGCGTGGCGGTTCGCTGAAAGTGCGTGCCAAGATTGAGAAACTGGATCAGAAGACCCTCGTCATCCGAGAGATCCCGTTTTCAAAGACTACCGAGACCATTATCGAATCTATCCTAAAGGCCATTGATAAGGGGAAAATCAAGGCCCGACACGTAGAAGACCTCACTGCCGCTAAGGTTGAGATACAGGTACAATTGGCACCTGGGGTGTCGTCGGATAAGACGCTCGACGCGCTCTATGCCTTCTCCGACTGTGAAATTAACATCTCGCCCAACTGTTGTGTCATCGAGGACAACAAGCCGAAGTTCCTCACCGTTTCCGACGTGCTGCGCCATTCGGTTGATCGCACGAAAGACCTCATCCGTCAGGAACTCGAAATACGCAAGGGGGAGCTGCTCGAACAGTTCCATTTCGCTTCGCTCGAGAAGATTTTCATAGAGGAACGCATCTACAAAGACCGCAAGTTTGAACAGGCTCCCAACGTTGATGCGGTGTGCGAGCATATCGACGAGCGCCTCACGCCCTACTATCCGCAACTGGTGCGCGAGGTGACCAAGGACGACATCCTCAAACTCTTAGATATCAAGATGCAGCGCATCCTCAAGTTCAACAAGGACAAGGCCGATGAACTCATGGCACGCATCAAAGCGGAAATTGAGCAGATTGACCGCGACCTCAACAATCTGGTGGAAGTGACTGCCAACTGGTTCAGGTTCCTCAAGGAGAAATACGGGAAGGATCATCCTCGTTTGACCGAGATACGCAACTTCGATACCATTGAGGCCGCCAAGGTTGTGGAAGCCAATCAGAAACTCTATATCAACCGCACTGACGGCTTTATCGGTACGGGACTGAAAAAGGACGAGTTCGTCTGCAACTGTTCTGACATTGATGACATCATCATCTTCTACAAGGAAGGCAAGTTTAAGGTCATCCGCGTGGCCGACAAGATCTTCGTAGGGAAAAATGTACTCTGGCTCGGGGTGTTCAAGAAGAACGACCAGCGCACCATCTACAACATGGTGTATCGCGACGGAAAGAAAGGCTCCTATTTCATCAAGCGTTTCAATGTGCCGGCCATCACGCGCGACCGAGAATACGATCTCACGGTAGGTACACCTGGATCACGTGTGGTTTATTTCACCGCTAATCCCAATGGCGAGGCCGAGGTCATCAAAATCACACTCGACCCAGCTCCAAAACTCAAGAAAATATTCTTCGACAAGGACTTCTCCGAAATACTCATCAAGGGGCGTGCCGCCAGAGGCAACCTGCTTACAAAATACCAGATACATCGCATCGGGCTGAAGAGCCATGGGCACTCCACGTTAGGTGGACGGAAGGTGTGGTACGATCCAGATGTCAATCGACTAAACTACGACGAACACGGGCGTCTGTTGGGCGAGTTCAACGATGGCGATCAGATCCTGGTATTCTTGCCCGGCGGTGAGTACTATCTGACCAATTTTGATGTCAACAACCACTTTGAAGACAACATCGTGCGATTAGAGAAATATGATGCAGGGAAGGTATGGAGCTGCGTGCTCTACGATGCCGACAATCAAGGCTATCCCTACGTCAAACGATTCCAGCTGGAGGCCTCAAAACGCAAACAGTGTTATCTGGGGGAGAACGCCAATTCCAAAGAGGTTCTCCTCACCGACACGGCCTGTCCGCGTATCCGTATCACCTTCGGTGGAGCTGACCAGTTTCGGGAACCAGAAGAAATTGATATCGAGCACTTCATTGCTGTCAAAGGCTATAAGGCCAAGGGTAAACGCCTCACCACCTATCAGATGGCCGACATCACGGAACTTGAACCAGTGCGTCAACCCGAGCTGACCAACGAAGCAGAAGAAGAGGAGGCGGAGGACGAGGTGGAGAACCTTGATCCCGATGCAGGAAAAAGTCAGCAACAGGTACTCGACGAACTGACTGGACAACAAACGCTCTTCTCAGATGAAGACTATCAATAAGCCACTCGCGGCACTCGCCTGTGCCTTAGTCTGTACCACCACGGTGGCGCAGACCGAGGTCGACTCGCTCCGCCTCACCACCGTCAGCTACATGGTGGGAGCAGGGTCATCGCAGATACTCGACACCTATCTCTCGGCAGAGCATTTCAGTGGGCAGGGGCTGTCCGCCCTCTTTACCATTGAGCGCAAGAAACCGCATCGAAGATGGAGTACGCGGATGGAGCACGAAATCAACTTCTCGTCCGTCAGCGACCGGTCGGGGCTACGTAAAGAATTGGAGGGAGCCTACAACCTCTACTGGGGACGCCTGCGCCAATGGTGTCTGTTAGACAACCGGCTGACACTGCAGGCCGGAGGGTTGGGGAACGTCTCCTTAGGGTTTATCTATAACGACACGAATACCAACAACCCGGCGCAGGCACGGGCACACCTCAACATCATGCCCACAGGTGTGGCCACCTACCGCTTCCAGTTGTTTGGACTGCCCATTATGGCACGCTATGCACTATCCTTGTCCTTGGCTGGGGTGATGTTCTCACCCAACTACGGTCAGTCCTATTACGAAACCTTTGCACAAGGCAACTATGACGGCAATGCCTGTCTAACCACCTTCGTGTCGGCACCTGAATTTCGACAAACACTCACCCTTGATACGCCGCTATCTCCGTCCATGACGCTCTGCATCGGCTATCTCGGAAACTACCAACAGTCTCATGTCAACAACCTAAAACAGCACGTTTACACTCACCGTTTCATAGTGGGCATCACGCGCAGTTTCTCCGTTGTTCCGCGCCGCCTATAACACGCCACTCATGCTCAATCCACAACGCCTCATCATGACAACCGCCCAGTTCTACCCCAAGTTCCACGCTGTCCGCACTGCTGTGCTGATACTGTGCATCGTGTTGGCAGCCTCATTGTCTGTCTCCTGTGTTGACGCAGACGAACAGCCCGACACACCAAATGGTAATTTCGAGGCGCTGTGGCGCATCCTTGACGAACACTACTGTTTCTTTGACTACAAACGACAGGAGTACGGACTCGACTGGCAAGAGGCTTATGCCAAATACAAAGAGCGCATCAACGACCGCATGACCGACCACCAACTATTTGAGGTGATGACGGAGATGCTATCCGAATTGCGCGACGGCCACGTCAACCTTGGTACGAGCTACGACAACGGGCGCTACTGGGCTTGGAAAGACGATTACCCCACCGACTACAGTGATGCCCTCGAACGCATCTATCTCGGTACGGACTATAAGATTGCCAGTGGACTGAAATACCGTGTACTCGACGACAATATTGGATACATCCGCTATGAGTCGTTTGCCGACGGCATCGGGGAGGGCAATATTGACGAAGTCCTGTACGAATTCCTCCTGTGTCAGGGACTGATTATCGATATCCGCAGCAATGGTGGTGGCGAACTGACCAATGCCGAACGGCTGGCAGCTCGCTTCGTCCAGGAGAAAACCCTCGTGGGCTACATCCAGCACAAAACTGGGAAGGGACACAACGACTTCAGCGAACTCAAACCGCAGTATCTCGAGCCTTCCAGCCGCCTGCGGTGGTACAAGCCCGTCTGTATCCTCGTGAATCGTGGTGTGTATAGTGCCGCCAACGCCTTTGTCTCCATGATGCAAACCCTACCTAAAGTCACCGTCGTGGGGTACCGAACAGGTGGCGGTTCTGGACTTCCCATGAGTAACAGTCTGCCTAACGGATGGTCCGTGCGCTATTCTGCCTGTCCCATGTACAACAGTCAGAAACAGCAGACC
>CAVAIX010000094.1:0-8225 GCA_963588695.1 Bacteroidaceae bacterium
ACCGATCGATTTCCTGACTGTGGTGGATGGTGACCGTGCCTTGTCCCTCCACTTTCTTTTGGATGCGTTGTGTAAAAGACTGTGCACCAGCATGGAGCACCATGCCGATACACAGAATGAGAGTGACAGTCCAACGGTCACGACGAAGAGTCTGATGCTTCATCTGGAGTCCGGTTGGCTGTTGTTTTATTTCTTCCAAGCGTCGATGATGCCCTTGAAGTCGGCGCACTTCAGTGAAGCACCACCGATGAGGCCACCGTCGATGTCGGGCTTGGCGAAGAGTTCGGGAGCGTTGCTGGCCTTGCAGCTGCCACCATACAAGATGGTGGTGTCGTCGGCCACGGTCTCGCCGTACTTCTCGGCCACGATGGAGCGGATGTAGGCGTGGATCTCCTCAGCCTGCTCAGCTGTGGCGGTCTTACCAGTGCCGATGGCCCAGATGGGTTCGTAGGCGATGATGATGTTGCGGAACTCCTCTTCGCTGAGGTTGAACACGCTGCCTTCCAGTTCGGCCTTCACCACCTCGTTCTGCTTGTTGGCCTCGCGCTCTTCGAGCGTCTCACCGATGCAGAAGATGACTTTCAAACCATTCTTCAGTGCCAACAGCACCTTCTCCTTTAGGATTTCCGGTGTCTCGCTGTAGTACTGGCGGCGCTCCGAGTGACCTAAGATGACGTACTGTGCACCGGTGCTCTTCACCATCTCGGCACTGACTTCACCCGTGTAGGCACCCTTCTCCTTGTCGGCGCAGTTCTCGGCACCGAGACCAATCACGTTCTTGTCCAGCACCTGTGCCACCGAGGCCAGATGGATGAACGGTGTGCAGATGATGACACCGCAGTGGGGTTTGTCGGCAGCGAGTGCCTCGTTCAGTTCTTTGGCCAGAGCCACACCATCTTGCAGGTTCAGGTTCATCTTCCAGTTTCCTGCTACAATTTTCTTTCTCATTTTTGTTTTACTTAAAAGTTTATAGATCGTGTTCGATTTGCTTTTTCGTCTCGTCCATCGCGACCACGCCCAGAGCCTGTCGGCTATGGTTAACAGGAACAGTGGAAGCACGTACCACAGCACGATGTCGAGTATCTTTCTCGGAATGGAATCCTTGGGTTGCTGGCTTATCTCCAACTGTTCCAACGGGCGGTTGGCCTGTTCGTCGCTGAGCTGCGGCAGGCTGTTGTGACTCCATTTCCGTATGATGGTTCCGCTCTTCAGTAGCAGCAGTCCAGGATTGCTGCGGATGACAGTCTTCAGCACGGTTTCGTCGGCCTGAAAGAAGGTGTATTCCGCCCCCGTCATGTCGCGCCACCGAGCAATGGCCTTCTCATCGCTGGCGGTCAGTCCGTAGAAACGGTAGCCGTGGTCGCACGCATATTCGTAGAGTTCGTTGATGCGGTCAAACTGACTGTCGTCAGCGTCTTCTAAATGGGGGGCTACCAATAGAAAAAGGAATCCTGGGGCTTCTAACAACGACTGGGTGAGGTCTTCGCCCGTCGTCCTGTCGCTGATACTGAAATCGTGGATGGGTGGCACATAGCCTTCGGTCAGCTGTCGCGTGTCAGCCTTGACGAGTGTCCATGTAGAGTCTGGGTAGTGGTCGATGTCGAAGGTCTGTTGCTGGCCGTTTTTCTCCATGAGGTAGGTGGTCTCGAAGGTGGGCTGTTCAGCTCCCTCGGGAATCTCCATGTCCTTGAGGATGTTGACTCCGATGTGGTAGGGGCGAAAGTCAAACTGCGGAAGGTCGTAGAGCGACCACGCTGACACGGCGAAGATGAAGAGCATCGAGTAGTTGGTGACGATCCACTGGTTGGTCTTAGACACAAAACGCACCTGCTCTAGTGGCCAGCGTCTCACGAGGACGGCGCAGGCCAGTAGCACCACGTTCTTCGCCAGGGTCTGTCCGTTGGTGAGGGTGATGGCGTCGCCAAAACAGCCGCAGTCGCTGATGGGATTGGCTACGGCCAGCCACAGCGTCAGCACCGTTAAAATGCCCATGAGGAAGAGTACGAGGAGCGATACTAACCGCCGCCGTATGGCAAAGAGCATACAGATGCCCAGACCGAACTCCACCGCTGACAGGAGTACCGATGCGGCCAAAGTGACGAAATCGGGAACGGCCGCCCCGAGATGCATCGCCTGCAGATAGTCGGCCATCTTGTATTGCGTACCCAACGGGTCTACGGCCTTGACAAATCCAGAGAGGATGAATGTCATGGCGATGACCAGGCGGGCTATGTTTACGACGAGGGTTCTTATCATTTGTTTATTGTTCGCTCAACTTGATTGCTCCGAAGACCGCATAGTTGATGATGTCCATGTAGTTGGCGTCAATGCCTTCGCTGACGAGGGTATCGCCACCGAGGTTCTCGATTTCCTTGATGCGCTCTATCTTGGTGAGGATGAAATCTGTATAGCTGCTGACGCGCATGGAGCGCCAGGCTTCATCGTAGTCGTGGTTCTTGCGAATCATCAGTTGCAGGGCTTCGTCTGCAAAGCGGTCGTACAAGGCGAGGGCCTCGTTGGGTTGTATGTCGACGGTGTCGGAGAAGCCTCGGTTGAGTTGGATGAGTCCAACGATGCCGTAGTTGATGAGGGCGATGAACTCGGGGCGGATGCCCTCGTCCACGAGTGCCTCCTTCTTGATTTCGAGGGAACGGATGCGCTTGGCCTTGATAAACAACTGGTCGGTGAGCGACTGCGGACGCAGGATGCGCCATGAAGCACCGTAGTCGTGCAACTTCTTGGCGAACAGGGCGCGACATTCCTTCATCACCTGTTCAAACTGCGTTTCTGTCGTATGGCTGTCGTTGTTCATAGTTCCTTCTGTCTTTTGTGGATATACTTGATTTTTGCGCAGGCCACGTCGAAGCGGTTTTGGAGCGAGTCCAACCGAGCCTTCAGTAGGTTGGCCGTGCGGTTGTGCTGTTTCCAGGCTTCCAAATCATCGGCCTCGTCGGCCTGTTTCAGTTGTTGTCGGGCTTCATCGTAGGCCTTGCCCGTCACTTGCAACAGGGAGTCCGTCGTGGCCAACTCCTTCTGGGTGCGCAACAGTTCGGCCTGCTGCCACAGTTGGAGTGCCTCCTTGCGCTCTTCGATGGCGTGGGGATAGTGGACGCGCAGGGAGTCTATCTTAACGAGCACCTCATCGTAGTGCTGTGCGTCGAGGGCTGCACGCGCCTCGTCGAGCAGGGCTTTCGCCTCGCTGTTGCCTTTGCCGCAGCCGATGATTAACAGTGCGGCACAAAACAGGGTTGTCAGTTTCTTCGTCATTCCAAGGTGCAAAGTTACAAAAAAATGCGCAATGAACGACCGAAATAGGCAAAATTTGCGTACCTTTGCACACAACTAAGCAGAAAAACAGACAATACATGAAATTATATTCAGACGCAGCACTGGCCAAAATACTCGACAAACCGATATTTCGGCAGATCAGTGCAGCGGCCGACGAACTGGGACTGGAGTGCTACGTGGTGGGCGGCTTTGTTCGCGACATCTTCCTCGAACGTCCCAGTGACGATATTGACGTGGTGGTTGTGGGCAGCGGCATTGAGGTGGCCAAGCGGTTGCAGGAAAAGTTGGGGAAGAACCCGAAGACGGGACGCTGGCGCGCCCGCCTCTCTGTGTTCCGCAACTTCGGCACAGCGCAAGTGAAGGCGGGCAACGTAGAGGTGGAGTTCGTTGGGGCGCGCAAGGAGAGCTACAGCCACGACTCGCGGAAACCTGTGGTGGAGGACGGCACGTTGGAGGACGACCAGAACCGCCGCGACTTCACCATCAATGCTATAGCCATCTGCCTTAACAGCTATAGGTTCGGTGAACTGGTAGACCCGTTCAACGGCATTGCCGACCTGGAAGACCGCATCATTGCCACACCTCTTGACCCAGAGGTGACCTTCTCAGACGACCCCTTGCGCATGATGCGCTGCATCCGCTTTGCCACCCAGCTCAATTTCCAGATTGAGGACGAGACGTTTCGCGCACTGGAAAACATGGTGGAACGTATCGAGATTGTCAGCGGCGAGCGCATCGCGGTGGAACTCAATAAGATCATGATGGCGTCGCACCCCAGTGTTGGACTCGAATACCTGCAGCGCAGTGGCCTGTTGCAACGGCTTCTGCCCGAGGTGGCTGCCCTCGACATTGTGGAGAAGAAGGACGGACGTGCACACAAAAACAACTTCTATCACACCTTAGAGGTACTGGAGAATGTCTGCCGCCACAGCGACAACCTGTGGCTGCGCTGGGGCGCACTGCTCCACGATATAGGAAAAACACAGGCTAAACGCTGGGAACCTAAGGCTGGATGGACGTTCCATAACCACGACTACCTTGGCGGTCGACTGGTGCCCACCATCTTCCGGCGACTGAAACTGCCGATGGGTAACGAGATGCGCTTCGTGAAGAAGATGGTGGAGCTGCACATGCGTCCCATCGTTATTGCCGACGAGACCGTGACGGACTCTGCTGTGCGCCGATTGCTCAACGATGCGGGTGATGATATTGACGACCTGATGACGCTTTGCGAGGCTGATATTACCTCGAAGAACGAAGTGCGCAAGCAGATTTTCTTAGAGAATTTTCGAATGGTGCGCGAGAAACTCGCCGACTTGCAGGAGAAAGACTATAAACGGCTGTTGCAACCCGTGATAGACGGCAACGAGATCATGGAACTCTTCCACCTCCAACCCTCGCGCGAGGTGGGTGTGCTGAAACAATACCTCAAGGATGCGGTGCTCGACAACAAGGTGGAGAACGAGCGTGAACCCCTCATGCAACTGCTCATGGAACGAGCAAAAAAGATGGGACTCACTGCCCAGTGATTTTTATTTCTCTGACTGGGAAATTTTTTCTCTCTGCCTAGAGAAAATTTTTTCTCTGCCGAGCGCGTGAGAAAATGCTACGCTGAGGCTTTGCGCAATTTCCGCAGGGCTTTGTCGCGAATTTGCCGCACGCGTTCACGTTTCAAACCCAGTTCGCCGCCAATCTCTGCCATGGTCATGCGGTCTGTTCCTAAACCGAAATACCGCCGGATGACGGCCGCTTCGCGCTGGTCGAGCAGGTGGATGTATTGCTCCAGTTCTTCCTCTAATAGCTCTCGCTCCATCTGCGCGTCGGCGCGCTGCGCATTCTTGTCCTCCAATACGTGGAGTAGTGTGTAGTTATTGCGCGACCCGACAGGAATGCTCTCGTCGGTCGACTTCACCGTTACCTCGCCTGTTACGCGGCGGATGGCAGCCTCGATGGCCGTGCGGATGTAGGGTGCGGCAAAGGTGACGAAGGGCTTGCCCCGTTCGGGGTCAAACTTCTCCGAAGCCTTGATGAGGCCAATGGTACCTTCGCTCACCAAGTCGTCTGTGTCTAACAGTTCACAGGTGTATTGCCGAGCCAGTGTCACCACGTAGCCCATGTTGTCCGTTATCAGTTTTTCTTTGTCTGTCATAATCGTAGTGCAAAGGTACGATTAAGTGAGCGAAATGCCAAATTTATTTGAGCATTTCCGAACGTGAGTACCTTCGACGCGTAGCGGCAGAGTACGAATAAGCGAGAGAAAAGCAAAAGAAAAGTTTAAAAAAACGGACTGCAACTTTTCATTGCAGTCCGCTCGTTCATTTTATGCGATTAAATCTTTAGTAGAGCTGCGAAGCCCTAACTTCTGTCAGCTGGTTAAGCGATTTCGATAGCGCGAGCTACCTTGCTCTCTTCTTTCTTGGCCTTCGGCATTACCACGGTCAGAATACCGTTGTCCACCTTGGCGGAAATCTTCTCCTTCACCACATCCTCAGGCAGCGTGTAGGTCTGCTGGTAGTTGGTGTAGCTGAATTCGCGGCGCAGGTAGTGCTGTTTCTTGTCTTCCTCCTTGTGCTCCATCTTGTTCTCAATGGCCACATGCAGGTTGCCGTCGTCGGTCAACTGTACTCTACAGTACTCCTTCTTGATGCCTGGCACAGCCATTTCCATGGTGTACTCATTCAGATCTTCTCTGACGTTGACAGCTGGAGCGGTTGTCGTGTTGCTGGCCATAGCCTCATTGTTGAAGAACTCGTCGAACACTGTCGGAAACCAACTGTTTTTGAACATTACTGGTAACATAATTAAACCTCCTAATTTTTGTTGTTTTAATTGTTTTTTCTTTTTCATTGGGTGCTTCTGCTTTCGCTTCCGCATTCGCTTACCCTAAGCGCAAGTCTTGTGCCAATAGGAAGTCTGATGCCAAAATGACAGGGTTGTGCGACAATCTGGCATCAACCGAATGCTTGATGGTATCGGAAATGGTCTCAGGGAGGTGGTTGATAGTTAGGAGCATTGGCGTGGGCTTAGGCATAAATATTGTTAAATGTGAGATGTGTTCGTAGAACGGGAAAGGTTTTTTTCGTAACTTTGCACGCGGAAAACTGCAAAAGTCTTTTCGGTTTTCAAGATAACGGACAATAAACAAGATTTATAGTATAGTTTAATTAAATAGGTATGAAAAGTAAAAATGTCATTATCATTGCGGCCTTTGCTGCAATTGCAACGTTGACTTCATGTGGCGGAAGCAAGAAGGGCGGCCTGCCCAACTTTGCTGACGACGAGTATGCCGTGAGCACCATCGGAACTTCCAGTGCCACACTGCAGACCACGTATCCAGCCACTATCAAGGGTATTCAGGATGTGGAGGTGCGCCCGAAGGTTTCGGGATTCATCACCAAGGTATTTGTCCACGAAGGACAGACGGTGTCGGCAGGACAAGCCCTGTTCACCATCGACAGCGAGACCTATGCTGCTGCCGTGCGCCAGTGTTTGGCTGCGGTCAATACGGCTAAGGCGCAGATGAACACCGCCAAGCTGACCTATCAGAACAACAAGACCCTTTACGATAGCCACGTCATTGGTGAGTACGAACTTTCCACGGCTGCCAACAGTCTGGCTACAGCCGAGGCACAGGTGGCTCAGGCCGAGGCTGCACTGGCTTCTGCTCGCGAGCAGTTAGCCTGGTGCACCGTCAAGAGTCCTGCCGCTGGTGTAGTGGGCAGTCTGCCTTTCAAGGTAGGTGCGCTGGTGAGTGCCTCTGGTCAGGCGCTGACCACCGTTTCCAACATCAGCACCATGGAGGTATTCTTCTCCGTGTCTGAGTCGCAGATTCTGAATATGACCAAGGACAACGGCGACATACACGCAGCCATTGCTGCCTTCCCTGCCGTTGAGTTGCAATTGGCAGACGGTACTATCTACGACCAGCCAGGTAAGGTGGTTAAGATGAGTGGCGTGATCGACGCGTCGACAGGTGCAGTGTCGCTGATAGCCCATTTCGCCAACCCCGACAAGTTGCTTAAGAGCGGCGGTGCTGGTTCCATCTTGGTCAACAACAACGACAGCAGTGCTATCGTCATTCCTCAAGAGGCTTGCTCGCAGGTGCAGGATAAGATCTTCGTCTATGCCGTGGGCAAGGACAATAAGGTGAAATATACCGAGATCAAGGTGAATCCGCAGAACGACGGCAAGAACTACATCGTGACGGCCGGACTCCGTGCTGGTGACCGCATCGTGGTGAAGGGCATTACCAAACTGACCGACGGCCAGCAGATCAAGCCCATCACGTTGGAGCGTTACAACCAGAAGATTGCCGAAGCTGCTAAGTTGGCCGAGACGCAGGACAACGCCCACGACTTTGCAAAAACCATGAGTGGCAAAGAATAATAATAATTAATAATGTATAATTGACCATTGATAATGTAAGGCAAACGCCATGGAACAAGGATGTAAGCCAATCATTATTAATTCTTAATTATTAATTCTTAATTAAAAGAATATGACCTTTACAAACTTTATAAAACGCCCAGTGCTCTCGACGGTGATCTCCATCTTCTTCGTCCTACTGGGTACCATCGGCCTGATATCGCTGCCTATTGAGCAGTATCCGAATATCGCGCCGCCAACCATCTCGGTGTCCACCACCTATACGGGTGCTGACGCCCAGACGGTGCTGAACTCCGTCATTGCCCCGCTGGAGGAGAGCATCAACGGTGTGGAGAACATGACCTATATGACCTCTTCCGCCTCCAACTCGGGTTATGCCAGCATTACGGTGTACTTCAAGCAGGGTTCCGACCCCGATATGGCTGCCGTGAACGTGCAGAACCGTGTGTCGCAGGCTCAGTCACTGCTGCCAGCCGAGGTCACTAAGGTGGGTGTCACCGTGACCAAGCGCCAGAGCTCCAACGTGATATTGTTCTCGCTGACCTCAGAGG
>CAVAIX010000095.1:0-8055 GCA_963588695.1 Bacteroidaceae bacterium
GATGCACTCGGCCAAATCGAAAATATGGGATATGCGAAGGAGTATTCTGCGGACAGCAGAACCATCTACCAGATAGGTTGCAACTTCTCCTCGAAGACCGGAACGATTGATGGATGGAAGGTGAAGTGATTCCCGGGAGAACCGATTCAATGCTCTGGGAAAAACGATTCATTTTCCCGAGTGCCTGTTTTAGTCCCCTTATGACATGGTTTCGAAGGTGGAAGAAAAAGTATGGACGAGTCCTCACGGATTCGTCCACGCTCCAGTTGTTAGTATTATAAATAGGTAGTAGAAGTCTTACGCTCAACACTCACGATAGAAGTCCAACGCCTCCTTGATCTCGTCTTCCGTGGCAGTCTGGTCGATGTGGATGTCGCCGATGTCGGACAGCAGGGTGAAGTTGACTGCGTTACCGACGTTCTTCTTATCGTGGTGCATCAGTTCTATCAGTCGGGGATAGTCGTCGCAGGTGATGGCCATCCGACCGTAGTACTCCTTGATGAAGGCCACGGTCTGCCGCATGGTGTCGGTGGGAAATCCCATCTTGACGCAGCAGAGATATAGCTCGGCCATCAGACCGTAGGCGACGGCATAGCCGTGGAGGATAGGCTGTCGCTCCAAGGCCAGTGACTCAAAGGCGTGGCCAATGGTATGTCCTAAGTTGAGGGCTTTGCGGATGCCGTGCTCGGTGGGGTCTTCCGCCACGATGTGCTGCTTGACACTGACGTTGTCGGCCACCATCGCACTGGTGATGTGCTCCGTAGTGGGGTCGAAATGGATCAGACTGGCCCACCGCTCTCTGGTGGAGATCAGTCCGTGTTTCAACATCTCGGCATAGCCAGAGAGGATGTTCTCTCGATCCATGGTGTGCAGGAAGGCGGTGTCGAGGATGACGCTCCGCGCGTTATTGAACACGCCAATCTCATTCTTCAGTCCACCGTAGTTGATGCCCGTCTTGCCGCCCACACTGGCATCGATCATGGCCAGCAGCGTGGTGGGGATGTTGATGTAGGCGATGCCGCGCTTGAAGGTGGAGGCGGCAAAGCCGCCGAGGTCAGTCACCATGCCGCCACCGATGTTAACCATCAGCGAATGGCGCGTGGCTCCGTAACTTTGCAACTTATCCCACACCCGCGTCAAGGTGTCGAGTGTTTTGTGGGTGTCGGTACATTCAATGGCTATCACGTCGGCATCGCGCATGGACGCGCAGTCCTTGACCAACGGCCAGCACACGTCGCGTGTGGTACTGTCGACCAGCACCACCAGGCGGTCATGAGGGCAGGCAGCGACAGCTTCGTCGAGGGTCTGACCGATGTTTTGGGAGATGATAACTTTCTGTTGTTCCATTTCAGAGTGCAAAATTAATATAAAATTTGCAGTTTCGTCTATAAAACCGGCGGATAATGGACGAAACGGGCTTTTTTTCTTCCCTGCGGGTTAAACGCTTTTACGATTGGAGCGTCAAAACCCCAGACTCATCAAAAAAAGTGACCGAAAAACATGGAAAAGCGAATCTTTATGACCCTGATGGCGGTGGCCGTTGCTACGGTAGCCTTAGCGCAACGCTCCATCACGGGAAAAGTGGTAGAAAACGACTCGCGGGAACCGGTGCCTCAGACCACCGTGCGACTGCTGAAAACCGACAGTACCCTGGTGAAGGGCGCGCTGACCGACCTCGAAGGACGGTTCTCGCTGAAAGCACCAGCCGCAGGCCGCTACATCGTGCAGGTGACGTGTGTCGGCTTCAAGACCTACACGAAGCGCATCAGTGTGACGGCAGACAAGGACGCGTCGTTAGGCACCATCGCGCTTTCTCCCGATGCCATCATGCTGAAGGGAGCCACCGTCACGGGCAATGCCGCCAAGGTGACTGTCAAGGCTGACACCTTCGTATATAACGCCTCGGCCTACCGCACACCGGAAGGATCGGTGGTCGAGGAACTGGTGCGTCGACTGCCTGGTGCACAGGTGGACGACGACGGCAAGGTCACGATCAACGGACAGGAGGTGAAGAAGATTCTCATCGACGGGAAGGAGTTCATGACGGGCGACACGAAGACGGCGATGAAGAACCTACCCACGTCTATCGTGGAGCGCGTGCGTGCCTATAACCAGAAGAGCGACCAGGCGCGCGTGACGGGCATTGACGACGGTGAGGAGGAAACGGTGCTCGACTTCGGTGTGAAGAAGGGCATGAACCGTGGCCAGATGCTCAACGTGAACCTCGGGGCGGGCACACAGGACCGCTACAGCAACCGCGCCTTCGGAGGTACGCAGAGCGAGAATCTAAAGGCGTTCGGCATGATGAGTGCCAACAACGTCAACGACATGGGATTTCCTGGCGGTGGCGGCGGACGCTTCGGTGGCGGACGGCAGGGACTGACGGCCACGAAGATGGTGGGCTTCAACATCAACTACGAAATACCCAAGACGCTGATCCTCGACGGCAGCGTGCGCTGGAACCACAGCGACGGCGACGCCTATGTACTGAAATCGACAGAGAACTTTCTGGACGGAAGCACGTCGACCTTCGGCAACAGCCGCAACCAGAACTACACGCGCTCCAACAACTGGGATATGCGCATGCGACTGGAATGGACACCAGACACGATGACCAACATCATGTTCCGACCGCAGTTCACCTACGGCAGCAATGACGGACTCAGCAAGGGCTATTCGCTGACCTTCGACGCAGACCCCTACGAATATGGTTCAGACCCACTCAACAACGAAACACTACAGAAGGAGATGAGACAGCTGGGCTACTTGAAGAACCGCAACAACGACACCTCGCTCAGCTACAGCGACTCGAAGAGTGCAGGGGCGCGACTGCAGATGAACCGCAAACTCAGTGCCAGCGGACGCAACGTCACACTGACCTTATCCGGCAATTATGGTGACGGCATGAGCAAGTCGTTCACCAACAATATGGTGGAGTATTTCCAACTGGTCAACAGTGCAGGTAGCGACTCGACCTATCAGGCCAACCGCTATGCGGTGACGCCGACCACCAACTGGAACTACAGCGTCAAAGCCCTCTACAGCGAACCCATCCTGCCGCGCACCTACCTGCAGTTCAGCTACCAGTATCAATATAAATACTCGAAGAGCGACCGGGGCACTTACGACCTCAGCCATGTCGGGGCGGATTTCTTCGATGTCAACGCTGCCTACCGGGGATGGAACAGGTATTTGGACTTGCTCGGTAATGCGTCGCTCGACAGCTACCGCGACAGCAAACTCAGCCGCTACTCGGAATACAAGAACTACATCCACACGGCCGACGTGATGTTGCGCGTGGTACGCAACGACTACAACCTCAACGTCGGTGTGCAGGTGGTGCCACAGAAGTCGCATTTCGTGCAGGACTACCAGAACCTCCACGCCGACACCACGCGCACCGTGACAAACATCACGCCGACGGCCGACTTCCGCTGGAAGATCTCGGATCTGAGCCAGCTGCGCTTCACCTATCGCGGACGCACCAGCCAACCCTCGATGAGCGACCTGCTCGACATCACCGACGACAGCAACCCACTGAACGTGCAGAAGGGTAACCCAGGACTGAAGCCCTCCTTCACGCAGAACTTCCGACTCTTCTACAACAACTATATCCAGAACCACCAACGTAGCATCATGGCGCACCTAAACTTCTCGATGACGGATAACTCCATCTCGAACATGGTGACCTACGACAAAACGACTGGTGGACGCACCACACGACCGGAGAACATCAATGGTAACTGGAGCACCTTCGGTATGTTCATGTTCAATACGGCACTGGACTCGGCAGCCTACTTCAACGTGAACACCTTCACCACGGTGAACTACAGCAACAGCGTGGGCTATGTCAGTGTGGATCAAGCGGACTCGCAGAAGTCTACCACACGCACCATGACACTGGGCGAGCGTCTCGCTACCAGCTACCGCAACGACTGGCTGGAAATAGAACTCAACGGATCGCTCAACTATATGCGGGCGCGCAGCGAACTGCAGAGCAACAACAACCTCGACACGTGGACGTATTCCTATGGTGCCAGCCTGATGCTGACCGCACCGTGGGGCACGCAACTCTCGTCGGGACTCAACATGAACAGTCGGCGCGGCTTCAACGACTCGTCGATGAACACCAACGAACTGATTTGGAACGCACAGGTGTCGCAGTCGTTCCTTCGCGGCAATGCACTCACCGTGGCACTCCAGCTCTATGACATCCTACACCAGCAGTCCACCTTCAGTCGCACGGTCAATGCTATGCAGCGCGCAGATACGGAATATAATGCCATTACCAACTACGCCATGCTGACGGCCTCGTATCGCCTGAACATCTTTGGTGGAAAGTCCAGCATGCGCGGCGAACGCGACGAGCGGCGCGGACCAGGCTTCGGTGGTCCTGGACGCGGACCAGGCCGTGGCCCTGGGGGACCAGGCGGTCCTGGTTTCGGAGGTCCGCGCAGGTTCTGACCGACACATCATAAAGAAGGGCTGGATTTCTCGATTGAAATCCAGCCCTTCTTCATTAGGGGTGTTTAAGAGGCTTCGTCCTCAAAGTCTGTGATGCCTGCCTTGACAAGGATGTTGTACCACTGAATGAGTTTCTTGATGTCGCTATTGTGGACACGGTCGCGATCCCACTCGGGCAGTACCTTACTGAAATAGTCATGAAGTTCGTCGACACTGGCATTCTTATAGTTGAGGCTGGACTCCTTGCCGCCTTCCAGGTCGCGCAACGCGGCGAGGATGGTGGTCAAGGGAACGTCGTCGGTCTCGGTGAACATGGCGATGTCGCCTAACGATGAGATGCGGTCGTTGCCGAAGGTCGGCATGCGCTTATGCGTCTCGTCCAGTGCCTCCACGATGAGACTATTGTTTCCGCGTGACACAAGTTTGTAAAGTCCCGGTTTGCCCGAGATGGCTAAAATGGTCTGTTTCATTTTTCGTATGATAATTGTTTGATAAGATTTTCAATCTGTGGTTCGAGCGGTTGTACACCGTCATTGACAATCTCGAAGTCGGAGTGCTGGCGCACCCAGTCCTGCGGCCATTGTCGTTGCATCCACTGGATGACCTTCTCACGACTGATGTGGTCGCGCTTCATGACGCGGCTGATGCGCACCTCGTCGGGGGCACTGACCATGACGACACGGTCAACCAGTCGGTCGATGCCCGATTCGAAAAGGATGGCACTCTCCATCCATTCCATGCCGCTCTCCTCGAAGTCGCGGAACACGGCAGGGTGTACGATGTCGTTGATGGCCCGCGCATGGCGAGCGTTCTGCAGAAGGAAACGGGTCACCGCTGCTTTGTTGATGAGATGTTCGCCATCGACGGTCGGAGCGAGGAAGGCATCGGGGCCGATGAGTTGGCACAACTCCTTATATATAATAGGTGAGGTGCGGATGAGGCGTTTGGCCGCCCCGTCGCAGTCGTAGACGGCAATGCCCCGTTGCTTCAGCAACTGGCACACGTAGCTTTTTCCCGTTCCGATGCCTCCAGTAATGCCTATTTTCATTCTTCTTCGATGAGATAGTCCACCTGCTTCACCTCAAGCGTGGCGCGACTGATGCCGTGGGGCACCTTACGCAGGTAGATGTTACACTTGTCGGACGGATGCAGCATAATTTCACGATAGTTGGCCACAACGGTGAAATCCTCTGCTCGTAGGGTTTTGAACAGGTTGACGCCTGTGACGAAACGTACCTTCACCTTCTGTGGGAAGGTGCGCAGCACCTTGCCTTGCGGCATATTGACGGCTTGAACGGGAATGCCATCGATGCTTTCCTCGGTGAGGACGTCGGTGAGGAACACGACACGCACTCGCTCTGGCACTACTTTCACGTCCTTGATGTGTGCCAGTCGGCAGTCTACGGTCAGCGTGTCGCGGAATCGGGCATGGTTGAGCTGTTCGGTAGACACATAGCGGATGCTGTCGAGCTTGTCGCTGGACGCATAAATGTCAACGCTGTCGGGCGAGTACTGCACGTGAGAGATGAAGTACGGTTGTTCGGGAGCAACGTGTCCCGCCCATCGAACAGGCACGCGTTTGTGTTCACCATTGTTATAGGCGAAATCGACCCTGTCTGGTTTCATGCTGACAATGGCTGTTGACGATTCCAACTGCAACTCAACAAGACGCTTGAGTTCTGTAGTTCCAACGACGCCTACTCCCTTGCCGCGGTCGTAGGTCTTGAACGGGAGATTAACCGCTAACTTCCTGTTGTAGAGGTAGCCCATGACGATCCATCCCTTGTCGCGCAAGGTGATGGTGACGGTGTCCGTTTCGTAGGAGGTGAGCACCGTGTTGCGCGGCACTCCCCGGATATGCACTAACACCTTCACCTCTTGCTCGTAAGTCTCGTTGAGCGTGAGAATCAGCCAGAAGGCACCCGACAGACAGAGAAAAAAAAGAAACACCAGAAGCTGCCTGCTCATCGTATTGAACAAGAAACTTCTGATGAATCGTGTCAATTGCTGTGTACTCACAACGTTGCCCCGTGGCTCTTCGTTGGAATTATTTGGTTACCGTCTGTGTGGCAGCCACATTGTCGTAGACGAAGTTTTTGTCAACCTTGACGGTCACCCCGTGTGCGATTTCCACGTCGATGATGCCAGTGGCCAGGTCTACGCGCTTCACTTTACCGTAGAGACCACCACCTGTCACAATCTCTTTGCCTTCGGTCAGTGAGTTCTGGAACTGCTGGATCTTTTTCCGCTGTTTCTGTTGTGGGCGAATCATGAAGAAATACATGATGGCAAAGATGGCCACCATCATGATGAGAAAAGTCATGCTTCCGCCTTGTGCGCCGCCTTGTGCGGCAAGGATAATCTGTGTCATAATTCTGATAAAGTATGGTTATTGTTGATTCATTTTGTCGTCCATGCGCTTAAGCAGTCTTCCAGATTCGATAAGATGCCGCGCGATGTGATCAAGCATGCCGTTGATGTATCCGCCGCTGCGCGGGGTTGAGTATGCCTTAGCTATCTCCACATACTCGTTGATGGTGACGCTGACGGGAATGCTGGGGAAGGTTAGCATCTCGGCAATGGCCACCTGCATGATGATGATGTCCATGTATGCCAAACGAGAGAAGTCCCAGTTACGGGAGGATTCGCTCATGAGGTGCTGGTATTCATCGGCATTGAGGATGGCCGAGCGGAACAACTTACGGGCATAGTCTTTATCCTCTTCGCTGTCGTACTCGGGCAACAATTCCTGACGGGTTCCCTTGGTCTCGTCGAAACGCTTGATGGTTTTCAGGACGAAGGTGTCCACGATGTCCTTGTCGTCGTTCCAATAGATGCTCTGCTCTTCTAACAGTGCGTCCAAGTCTTCATTATTCTGAATGAGCGTCCGATAGATTTTGCGCCACACCTCGCGATCTGCAGCATAATCATCCTGCTCGTCGACCATATAGTCCTTGTATATCTGGCTTTCTGTGATTTGCAGATAGATTTTCTTGAGGAACTCTGGGTTGTCGTTCCATGTCTTACTCTGGTTTTCTGTCAGTTCGTTGAACATCTTGTTCTCTTCAAGCTGCAGGGCGAAGCGATTGTAGGCGAACTTCTGCGACGGCATTTCAGTGCCTTCACGCTGTGCCCTTGCCTGCGCCACCTCCAGATGTCGACGCGATTCCTTGGTGATGCCCACGATGAGTGCCAACAGGCAGACGTACAGGTCGTACGCTTTTGACAGGCTGAAAAGAAGCTCTTTCTCTGCCGATTCGATGTTTTTACTGCCGTTGAGATAGTAGGCATAGGCCAGCTGGACGGTCTTGATTCGTATTAATTCCCGATTGATCATAAATCTGCTGAAAATTTTTATGTGATACTCTTATCACGTGCAAAAATACAAAGAAATCCATTCCTGTGCAAGAAAAGCAGCGAAATAATACAAAAAAGTAGGGTGTGGCGCGTGTAATTCATAAATTATTTGTACCTTTGCACCGCTTTTTCGCTTCGTGTGATGGTGAATTAGGCAAAACAACTTAATTTAGAGTAACACATTTATTTATCGTATGAGAGAAATCAACGTAAACGGTCAGAAGCGTACCGACG